>JANOBL010000626.1:0-3125 GCA_031411635.1 Betaproteobacteria bacterium | reverse complement strand
GCAGTGCTACCTGGCGCCGCTGGACGAGGCGCCGCAGCACCCGCTGGCACGGCCGCCACAGTCCTTGGTCGGGTTCTGCAAGCTCAGCCTGCCGGCGGGTGGCTCGGCCATCGCGCAGGTGGACATTCCGGCCCGGGCTTTTGCGTCATTTGATGCACAGGCCGGCCGCTGGGTGCCACGCCCTGGGCGCTACGAGCTGCGTGCAGCGGCGTCAGCGGGCGATGTGCGGCTGCGCGCGGTGCTGATTCACGGCGGATAGCGGCCGCTGGTGGCGGCAGTGCGCCCCGGAAACCGCTGCCTCTGGCGAGGTTTTCACGGCCAAGCTGCCGGTTGCGGTGTTGGCGTCAGAGCGCAAAAACACGCTCGGCGTTGCCCTGGAAGAAGAGCTGCTTGTCGGCGTCAGATATCGGCAGTGCGTCCATCGCCGCCACCTCCTCGGCCACCACCTGGTAGGGGTAGTCCATCGCGTACATCAGCCGGTCGGCGCCCATCAGCCGATGCACATACATCACCGCCGGCTCCCAGCACATGCCGCTGGTGGTGTACCAGAAGTTCTGGCGCAGCACCTCGCCGGGCGTGCGCTGCAGTGGCCGGGCGCCCGGGCTGCGGTTGCTGCGCACGATGCCGGCGTGCATGAAGTCGATGCGGTACAGCCAGTACGGCAGGCCCTCGCCCAGATGGCCCAGCACCATACGCAGCCTGGGGAAGCGGTCGAACACGCCGCTGACGATCAGCCGCAGCACGTGCAAGCCGGTTTCCACCGCAAAGCCGTAGATCGCCGCGTCCAGCGCACGGTCGATGAAAGGCGCCACCATCTGCGGCGACGGCGTATTGGGGTGCAGGTAGATCGGCACCTCCAGCGCCTCTGCGGCCTCGAAGATGGGCCAGAACTTGCTGTCGTCCAGGTACTCGCCCTGGGTGTGCGAGTTGATCACCGCACCCTTCAGGCCCAGCCGCTTTACCGCGCGCTCCAGCTCGGCGGCGGCGCCGGCCGGGTCTTGCGGCGCGATGGCGGCCAGCCCCGCAAAGCGTGTCGGGTGGCGTGTTATGGCCTCGGCCAGCACATCGTTGGTCGAGCGCGCCAGTGCATTGGCGGTGGCGGTGTCGAAGACCTGCACACCGGGGCTGGTCAGCGACAGCAAGTGCATGTCGATGCCCAGTGCATCCATGTCGGCGATGCGGCGTGCATCGATGTCGCCCACACGCTCGTACAGCAGCCGCGCACGCTCGCTGCTGCTTTTGCCAAAGAAGCGCCAGAGGTTGTAGAAGCCCGGGTCGTAGATGCTGCGGCGGTCAACGATGTCCACGTACAACTTCAGCAGCTCGGGTGTGGCCCAGCCTTCCTCGGTGGCAATGCGGCGGTACGGTGGCGTGGTGATGGGCGCAGTCATGGCGGGGTCCAGGTCAGGGTGTCGGATCAGGTCGCGGGCAAGCACCCGTGCCGTGCGGCCGCTTGTGAAACCGTTTGGGTAACTGTTCGCGCAACTGTTCGCGCAACTGTTTTCGCAACTGTTTTCGCAACCGCAGCGGAACGCCGGCAAATATACATACGTATGTAAACATAAGCACTGCTGCATGCGCCCTGGTGTTTGCACTGAGCTGATCGTTCCTGCCCACCCGGCAAGCGCCGACATGGCGGCACCGGCATAGCTGGTCTGCGGGCTGGGGTTCTGGCGCGCTTTGCAGGCACTTCATAGACTATTGCCGATTCGGCATTGCCATCACAGGAGACACCATGGACGACCTGACCCAACTCAAAGTCAGCATCGCTGACCACATCGCCACGTTGACGATGGACAGCCCGCCGGTCAATGCCTTGACGCGGGTGCTGAACGACGAGCTGACGCTGGCCTTGGACCGCATCTCGGAGATGGACGATGTGCGCGTGGTGGTGCTGACCGGCGCCGGCAAGGTTTTTTGCGCCGGCGCCGATCTCAAAGGCCGCGCCGAGATCATCAAGGGGCCGGGCGACCTGCCGGCACACTCGCGCAGGACGCGCGAATGCTTTCATTCGATCCGTGAGTGCGCCAAGCCGGTGATCGTGGCGATCAACGGCGCCGCGCTCGGCTCCGGGCTGGCGATGTGCGCCTCGGCCGACATCCTGGTTGCCTCGGAAAAAGGCTCGCTGGGCATGCCCGAGGTGGATGTTGGCCTGCTGGGCGGTGCACGCCACGCGATGCGGCTGTTCAGCCACACCAGGCTTCGCCGCATGGCGCTGACAGGGCTGCGGGTGGATGGCGCGGAGTTGTACCGGCAGGGCATCGTGGAGGCCTGCACCACGCCCGAGAACCTGATGCCAACCGCGCTGGACATCGCGCGCACCATCGCCAGCAAGAGCCCGGTGTCCACGCGCATGGGCAAGCACACGCTGAACGTGATCGAGGACATGAGCCTGCGGGATGGCTACCGCTACGAGCAGGACATGACCGCCGCCATCGGCAAGACCGAGGACGCCAAGGAGGCGCAGCTTGCCTTCAAGGAAAAGCGCGCGCCGCTGTTCAAGGGCCGTTGAGTTCCGGGCTGGCGCATCGATGGCCGCTGGTATGTGCTGCAACGCATGCCAGCCTTGTTGCCAGGCCGGTAGGCGAAACCGGGCCGCGCCACCTAGAGTCAGGGTCACGCCTTTCGCCACGGAGCCCACCCCATGTCAAGCAAGACCGGTCCGCTGTCCCATGTCAAGGTTCTGGACCTGAGCCGCATCCTGGCCGCACCCTGGGCCGGCCAGATCCTGGCCGACCTCGGCGCCGAGGTCATCAAGGTGGAACGCCCCGGCGTCGGCGACGACACCCGCTCCTGGGGCCCACCGTTTTTGAAAGGTGCCGACGGCAAGGACACCCAGGAAGCCGGTTACTACCTGGCCGTGAACCGCGGCAAACGCTCGATCACGGTCAGTCTGGAGAAGCCCGAAGGCCAGCGCATCGTGCGCGAGCTGGCGCTGCAGGCCGACATCGTGCTGGAAAACTACAAGGCCGGCACGCTGGCGCGATATGGCCTGGACGAGGCGTCGCTGCGCAAGGTCAATCCCCGGCTGATCTACTGCTCGGTCACCGGATTCGGCCAGACCGGGCCTCGGCGCGACCAGCCGGCCTACGACTTTCTGATCCAGGCGATGGGCGGCTTGATGA
>JANOBL010000625.1:0-7234 GCA_031411635.1 Betaproteobacteria bacterium | reverse complement strand
GCCCGAGGCCGTCATCACGCGCTCGATCGTCATCTCGGATCGAGTCAGCGTGCCGGTCTTGTCCGAGCAGATGACCGAGGCCGAGCCCAGCGTCTCCACCGACGACAGATTCTTGACGATGGCGTGGTGCTTGGCCATGCGCTGCACACCGAGGGCCAACACCACGGCCAGGATCGCAGGCAGCCCCTCGGGCACCGCGGCCACCGCCAGCGACACACCCAGCAGCAGCACGTGCACAACGTCGGCGGTGCTGCGGATTTCGGTGATGAACAGGATCGTGGCCACCACCACGATGGCGATCGCGACCACCGCCAGGCCCAGCGTGCGACCGACGCGCGCCACTTCTTTTTCCAGCGGCGTCGGCTCTTGGGCAGTGGCCTCCAACAGCGCCGCGACCTTGCCCATCTGGGTGTCCATGCCGGTGGCCGTGACGACCGCACGGCCCGCGCCCTGCGCCACCGCAGTGCCCTTGAAGACCATGCCCTGCTGGTCGCCCAGCGCCGCCGGCTGCGGCAGCGTGGTGGTGTCCTTGAGCACGGCTTCGCTCTCTCCCGTCAGTGCGGCCTCCTGCACACGCAAGCTCGTGGCCTGCAGCAGGCGCGCGTCGGCGCCGACAGCGTCGCCCTCGGCCAGCACCAGCAGGTCACCGCGCACGATCCCGGCGCTGGGCACACGCTGCGGCTTGCCATCACGCCGCACCGTTGCGGTCGCGGCCGTCATCTTGGCAAGCGCAGCCACGGCGTTCTGCGCCTTCGCTTCCTGCACATGGCCGATCACGCCGTTCAGCAGCACGACGACCGCGATGACGATGGCGTCCACCGGCCAGCCGGCCCGCGCCTCCACCCACCAGGCGACCAGCGCCACGGCCACTGCCGCCAGCAGCAGGTAGATCAGCGGGTCCTGGAATTGCGCCAGCACACGCCGCCAGGCGGGTGCAGGTGGTTTTGCAAGCAGTTCATTGGGCCCGTTCTGCGCCAGCCGCCTCGCGGCTTCCTGCGCGCTGAGGCCGGTCTCGACATCCACACCCAGGGCCTTCGCCACCGCGCCGGCGTCCATCACCGACGCGTCGCCGATGGCGCCGCCGATCGGGTCACGCAAGCCTGCCACGGCCGGCGTCATGCGAGCGCCGCCCACACGTGGCGGGCGATTTGCTCGTCCTCCTGCGAGGCCAGCACCCGCACCTGGCAGCGCGATGCGCTTGCATCGACGCTGACGCCAAGCCATTGCAGGCCACTGCAGATTTTGTGGCGCACTTGCGCGTCGTTCTCGCCGATACCGCCGGTGAAGACCAGCATGTCCAGGCCGCCCAGAACCGCCGCCATCGCGGCAACCTGCTTGCGCACCGACATGCAGAACATCTCGATGGCCAGGGTTGCATCACGATTCGTCACGGCGGCTTCGTGCAGCCGCCGCATGTCACCGCTGAGGCCCGATATGCCGAGCAGGCCCGAGCGGTGATCGACCAGCGCTTCCAGCGCGGCGACGTCAAAATGCTTCTCGCGCAGCAGGTACAGCAGCACGCCAGGGTCGAGATCGCCGCTGCGCGTGCCCATGATGACCCCGCCACTGGGCGTCAGGCCCATGCTGGTGTCGATCGACCGGCCCGCCTTCAGCGCGGTGATGCTGGCGCCACTGCCGAGATGGGCGATGACCAGGCGCTCGGGCACATCGGCGCCGAGTTGCCGCACGATCGATTCGAGCGACAGGCCGTGAAATCCATAGCGCTGCACGCCTTCCATCAGCAGCTCACGGGCAATCGGCAATACCCGCGCCTCGTCCGGCAGGCCGGCATGAAATTGGGTATCGAAACACGCCACCTGCGGAATGCCGGGAAAGCGTTGCTGCGCGAAGCGGATGAGCGCCAGCGCGGCAGGTGTGTGCAACGGCGCAAAGGCTGCAGCGGCTTGCAGTTGCCGCAGCACCACATCGTCGATGCGGGCAGGCTGGCGCAGCGCCGGCCCGCCATGCACCACACGGTGCCCGATGGCGTCGGGTGGCGGCATCCTGGATGCGGCAAGAACACTGGCAACACGGGTCATCGCGTCCGGATGGTCAGCCGTGGAAAGTGTCGAAGCAGTTGAACCCGCGGACAGCGTCTCGCCAAACAACTTCTCGGCCCCTGCTGAATCGACGCGGTACAAGCCGCACTTCAGCGATGACGAGCCGCTGTTCAACGCCAGGATGTGCATCGTGGGTCAGCGTGCAGTGGTGTGCTGTGCCGTGCTGTGCTGGGCGTGCACTCGGTATTCACTACTTCTGCTGTATGAGAAGGAGGGCGTTGTGACATTTGGCTGCGACGCGCGTGGCGACCGACCCCAGCATCGTTGAAACAAACGCACCTTCCCCGTGCGAACCCATCACCAGGATGTCGAGCTTGTTCTTGTTGGCATAGGCGGCGATCACATCGCCTGGGTTGTTGCCCGTTAGCTGAGCTTCGGTGACCTGGAGCGCTGTGTCCTTCAGCAGTCTTCGCGCTGGCGCAAGGGCACGCTGGAACGCCGCACGCTGCATTTCCTGCACCTGCTCCAGCTTGAAGCCGGGCACTGGCGCATTGGCAAAGAGTCCCGGCAGGCGCAGATTCAACAAGTCCGGCACGACGTGCATCAGCGTGAGCGCCGGCGCCTCACCAAAAAGCGCAGCGTGTTTGACAACGAAGCGCACCGCAGCAAGCCCGTACTTGCTGCCATCGAGTGCAATCCCGAACTTCAGGGAATCTTGTTTTGGCACTGCGTCGTTGCGCAACACCAGCAGCGGCGTATTGCACGATGCCAACACCGCCTGGGTCACGGATCCGAACAGGAGGTTCTTGAATCCGGTGTGGCCATGCGAGCCCATGACGATCAGATCGGCAGCATCTTCAGACGCGATGCGGCCAACCTCAGCCCCCGGGCTGCCGACCACGCTCTTGCTATTTGCCAGCAAACCTGCTCGCTTGAGCATCGTCAGGGCGGGCTTGATGACTTTTTTTGCCTCGGACTCGTGATACGAAAGCACGAGTTCCTTGCCGGCGTAGCGCGCGGCGCGCGACGGCACTGGATATTGGACATTGAGCAGTTCAACGGCTGGCTGGTTTTTTATCAAAGTGCTGCGCGAAGCGATAAAGGCCAGTGCAGCTTTGCTGTAGGTGCTGCCGTCGATGGGCATGAGAATACGCATGGCAGTCTTCCTGGTTGGTGGATCAATGGGCTGGGCTGTGCTTGACGATCGTGACAGGTAGGGGTGACGCCTGCAGAACGGCTTGCGACACCGAGCCGAGCAGAGCGCTCGTCAAGGCACCCCGGCCCCGCGCGCCCATGACAATGGCCACGCACGCGTAGCGTTGCGCGATCTCGAGCAGCGTCGGTACCGGATCGCCAGACCCGATCTCGCGCTCGAAGGCCAAGCCCGCTGCCTCGAACAGGGCTTCGGCGCTCTTCAGCGCGCGCGCGCCGACGGCCCCCGTGACACGGTCCAGAACTTCCGCATCGGGGGCCACCATCATCTCAATGGCATAGGTAGGTTCTTGCACCGTTGCCAGCACAAAACAAGCCCGCAAGCCCTCGCGCTGCAGTTGCAGGGCATGGCGTACAGCATCGAGGGCCGCCTCAGACCCATCGACAGGAAGCAATATCTTCATCGGTCGGCTCCAACGCCTTGCAGCAGTTTTTTTTCACCAAAGGTGCGCCAGCACAGCACCGCAAGCTTGCGCGCTTCGTCGAGCAACAGCACGCTGCCCGCAACGCCAGTAGCAAGCAGCCAGTCGCCCAGGTTCAACGACACGGTATCGAAGATGGCCTGGGCCGGCCGCCAGTTCACGACCACGGTCTGCAACACCAGTACGGCAGCCAGCGCCAGCCAGAGTTTGCGGTTGTCGAACAACTGGCGATTGAAGGCGGTGCCGGCATCGAAGCGGGCATTCATCACATTGAAGAACTGGAACAGCACGAAGGTGGTGAAGGCCAGTGTCGAGGCATAGGCCTGCTCGCCGGTTTGCAGACCATGGAAATAGACCCCCAGCGTGCCCACCGCCATCGTGCTGCCGTACGCCATCAGTCGACTGAGGCGCCGCAGCGTCAGGATGCGCGCATCGCTGCTTCGCGGGGCCTCGTTCATGATCCCGGGCCGCGAAGGCTCCAGGCCCAGCATCACCGCGGGTGGTCCGTCCATGATGAGGGCGATCCAGAGAATGTGGATCGCCGTGAAGGGCATCGGCAGCCCCAGCAGTTGGGCCCCGAAGACGGTAAGGATCGCACCGACGCTGGTCGAGAGCTGGAAGCGAACGAACTTGACGATGTTGTCGTAGATGGTGCGGCCTTCCTTGACGGCCCCGACGATCGACGCGAAGTTGTCGTCGGTGAGGACCATGGCAGCGGCTTCCTTGGTGACCTCGGTGCCGGTGATGCCCATCGCAATGCCGATGTCGGCGTTCTTCAAGGCCGGAGCGTCGTTGACGCCGTCGCCGGTCATCGCCACCACATGGCCACGCGCCTTCAGCGCCTGGACGATCTTGACCTTGTGCTCCGGCGCCACGCGCGCGAACACGGCGGTCTCTTCGATGTGGCGCGACAACTCGGCCACGTCGATACGGTCCAGCTCGGTGCCGGTCAGCACCGCACCGCGCAGGCCCAGTTCGCGGGCTATGGCCCCTGCGGTGAGGGCGTGGTCGCCGGTGATCATCTTGACCTGGATGCCGGCCTGCTGGCATAGCTGAATCGCGTCGCGCGCCTCAGAACGCGGCGGGTCGATGAGGCCAACCAGTCCAACCAGGTTGAGCTGCTGCGCCCACGGCATCAGGTCGGCAGCAGGATCGAAGTCGCGCAGCCTTATGTCTCGGTGCGCGACGCCCAGCACGCGCATGGCGTGGCCGGCGAGGCGGGCGTTCTCGGTCTCAAATGCGGCGCGTGCCTGCCCGTCCAGCGGCGTGTCGCCGGCTGCGCCCAAAAAGCGGCTGGCACGCGCCAGCAACACATCGGGCGCGCCCTTCACATGCATGCGCACCCACTCGCCGTCGCGGTGGAAGGTGGCCATGAATTTGTGCGCGGAGTCGAACGGGATTTCAGCGATTCGCGGACTGCTGGCTGACAGGCTGGTGGCGCTGATCGCGCCGCTGGCATCACGGCTGCCGCCGCCTTTGCCGGCCAACGCCAGCAGTGCGCCTTCGGTCGGGTCGCCGATCAGCAAGCCGCCCCGGATGCTGCTGTCATTGCACCGCGCTGCAGGCACCAGCAGGGGCGCGAAGTCCGGCAACGGCAACCCGTCTTGCGTGGCGATGGCGCCTTCACCGGAGTAGCCTTCCCCCGAAACGACAAAGTGCCGGCCTCGATAGAACAGCTCGCGCGCTGTCATCTGGTTCAGCGTCAAGGTGCCTGTCTTGTCGGAGCAGATCACCGTGGTCGAGCCGAGCGTTTCCACCGCCGACAACTTCTTCACGATCGCCCGGTTCTTCGCCATGCGGTGCATGCCGATGGCCAGCGTCACCGTCACCACCGCCGGCAGGCCCTCGGGGATGGCCGCCACGGCCAGGGCGATCGACGTCATGATGGTTTGCGTCAGGGGATCCCCGCGAAGGATCCCCAAGCCGAAGATCAGCGTCACCACGGCGCCGGCGATGCCCGCCAGGCTCTTGCCCAATGCGTCGATTTGCACCTGCAGCGGCGTGGGCTGTTCCACTGCCGCGTCCAACAGGCCACTGATGCGTCCCATCTCGGTCTGCATCCCCGTGGCGGCCACCAGCGCCTCGATGCGGCCGCGCGTGACCACCGTGTTCATGAAGACCATGTTGAGCCGCTCGGCCAGCGCGTGCACCCCGGGCGCGAGGGCCGAGGCGTGTTTGCCCACCGCTTGCGACTCGCCAGTCAGGGCCGCCTCGGCCACCTCGGCGTTGTGGGCGGCCAGAACGAGAGCGTCGGCAGGCACGCGATCGCCCGCTTCGAGCAGCACGATGTCGCCCGGCACCAGCGCCTCCGCGCCCACCTGCACGAGCTCACCGCCGCGCCGCACACGCGCATGACGGGCCAGCATCTGCTTGAGCGCGGCCAGCGTCGCCTCGGCGCGATGCTCCTGGTAGAAGCCCAGCCCGGCGTTGAGAACGATGACGACCAGGATGACCACCGCGTCCTTGGTGTCGCCAATGGCCCCGGCCAGCGCCGCGGCTGCGATCAACACCAGCACCAGCAAGTTCTTGAACTGGTCGACAAACTTCAGCCACACCGGACGCGGCGGCTTTTCAAGCAACCGGTTCGGGCCGAAACGGTCGAGCCGTTTCTGCGCTTCGGCGGCAGCCAGCCCCTGGTGAGACGATTCCAGGTGGGCCAGGGCTGCTGCAGCGGTCATGGCCCAGAGCTCACCGGGTTGGTTCATGGCGAGCGGGCGCGTTCGCGAAGACGGTTCATGGCTTGTGCTTCCCGGATCGACACGCTGAGGCATGAACTGTCGGTGCACGCCTCGACTTGAGCTTTGATCTTGCGCAACAACGATGCGCTCAAGTTGTCCAGCGCCACTCCAGCACCTCCGGCATGTCGTCGCCATGCTCGCCGATGTAGAGCTTGTGGCGTTGCAGGGTGGCATCAAAGCGGGCGGTTTCCGCCGCCACCTGGCCTGCCAGCCTGGGGATGCGACGGATCGCGTCCAACGCCAGTTGATAGCGGTCCAGGTTGTTCAGCACCACCATGTCGAACGGGGTCGTGGTGGTGCCCTCTTCCTTGTAGCCGCGCACGTGGATGTTGTCGTGGTTGCGGCGCCGGTAGGTCAGCTTGTGAATGATCGCGGGGTAGCCATGGAAGGCGAAGATGACCGGCTTGTCGGTGGTGAAGAGCGCGTCGAACTCGTGATCGGCCATGCCGTGGGGATGTTCTGATGGCTGCTGCAACACCATCAGGTCCACGACGTTGACGAAGCGGATGCGGATGTCGGGCACATAGCTGCGCAGCAGGGTCACGGCGGCCAGCGCTTCCAGCGTCGGCACGTCGCCGGCGCACGCCATCACGACATCGGGATCCCACGCCTCGTTGCTGGCCCAGTCCCAGATGCCCGCGCCAGCCGCGCAGTGGTGCACCGCCGCATCCATGTCCAGCCATTGCGGCGCCGGCTGCTTGCCAGCGATGATCAGGTTGACGTAGTTGCGGCTGCGCAGGCAGTGGTCGGCGACAGAAAGCAGGGTGTTGGCGTCGGGCGGCAGGTAGATGCGCACCACATCGGCCTTCTTGCTGGCCACGTGGTCGATGAAGCCGGGGTCCTGATGCGAGAAGCCGTTGTG
>JANOBL010000624.1:0-3152 GCA_031411635.1 Betaproteobacteria bacterium | reverse complement strand
CACCGCAGGCGCTGGCCGCCATGATCGAGACCAACCGCCGCGACTTTGAAGCCCGTCACGAGCTGGCCCAACTGGCATTGGCCGCCGGCCGCTTTACCGACGCAATGGACGCCCTGCTGGAGATCGTGATGCGCGACAAGGAATGGAACAGCCAGCTCGCGCGCAAGACCTACGTCGCGATCCTGGAGCTGATGAGCAAGCCGGTGCCCAAGCCGGCCAAGGACGCCGGTGCCGACGCCAAAAAAGGCGCGCTGGAGCTGACCGGCCGCGCCGTGCTGCCGCCCAGCGATCCGGTGATCGACCAGTACCGCCGCAAGCTCAGCATGGCGCTGTTCTGAACCCACCGCCCAACCACACCCCCCAACTACAATACCGAGTTGGCCCGCCGCTGCCGGGCCACCCAGACAAGGACTTATCAACGTGTTCATTTCCAACGCTTTTGCCCAGAATGCGCCGGCCGCCGCCAGCGGTGGTGGCTTCGAATCGATGTTTGGCTCGCTCGGCCAGTTTTTGCCGCTGGTGTTGATGTTTGTGGTGCTGTACTTCATCATGATCCGGCCGCAGATGAAGCGCCAGAAAGAGCACAAGGCGATGATCGATGCGCTGGCCAAAGGCGACGAGATCGTCACCACCGGCGGCTTGATCGGCCGTGTGGCCAAGATGGGCGAGAGCCTGCTGCAGGTGGAGGTGGCCAACGGTGTGGAGCTGCAAGTGCAGCGCAGCGCCGTGGTGCAGGTGCTGCCCAAGGGCACGTTCGGCAAGTGAAGGCCCGGGCGAAGCGCCCGCCGAGGCCTCGCCACCGATCCGCACTCCCGCCGTCCCGCCCGCCGTCGGCTTGCCCGGCAGACCAGGCTTAGGAACGCACGATGAACCGATTCCCTTGGTGGAAGTACACGATCCTGGGCCTGGCCCTGCTGATCGGCCTGCTCTACACGCTGCCCAACCTGTACGGTGAGGCCCCGGCGGTGCAGGTGTCCAGTGGCAAGGCCACGCTGAAGCTGGATGCCGGCCTGGTGCCGCGCATCGAGAAAACGCTGAGCGCGGCTCAGCTCAAACCCGATTTTGTGCAGTTCGAGGGCAACTCGGTCAAGGCCCGGTTTGCCACCACCGACGAGCAGATCAAGGCCAAGGATGCCATTTCCAAAGCCTTGAATCCCGATGCCAACGAGCCGTCGTACATCGTGGCGCTGAACCTGCTGAGCCGCTCGCCCACCTGGCTGACCAAGCTGCATGCGCTGCCGATGTACCTGGGGCTGGATTTGCGGGGGGGTGTGCACTTTTTGATGCAGGTGGACATGAAGGCGGCGCTGACCAAAAAGGCCGAATCCACCACCGGCGATTTGCGCACGATGCTGCGCGACAAAAACATCCGCCATGCCGGCATCAGCCGCGACGGCAACCTGGTGCTGGTGCGGTTCCGCGAGCAGGCCACGCTGGCCCAGGCCCGCACGCTGCTGGCTGATCAGTTGCCCGACATGGACTGGACTGAAGGCCAGGACCCCGGCAATGCCGGCGCCGAGTTCAAGCTCACCGGTGCACTGAAACCGGCGGCGGCACGCGCGGTGCAGGACGCCGCGATCAAGCAAAACATCACCACCTTGCACAACCGGGTCAACGAGCTGGGTGTGTCCGAGCCGGTGATCCAGCAGCAGGGCAGCGACCGGGTGGTGGTGCAATTGCCGGGCGTGCAAGACACCGCCAAGGCCAAGGACATCATCGGCCGCACGGCCACGCTGGAAGTGCGGCTGGCCAATACCAGCACCGAGGCGCTGGACGCACTGCGCGGTGGTGGCCCGGTGCCGTTTGGCAGCGAAAAGTACCTGGAGCGGGATGGCGCGCCGATCATCGTGTTCCGCCAGGTCATCCTGACCGGCGAGAACCTGACCGATGCCCAGCCCGGTTTTTCCGGTGACAACGCCGGTGAGGCGGCGGTGCACCTGACCCTGGATGCCAAGGGCGCACGCATCTTCCGCGATGTCACGCGCGAAAACATCAACAAGCGCATGGCGATCCTGTTGTTCGAAAAAGGCAAGGGCGAGGTGGTGACCGCGCCGGTGATCCGCAGCGAGATCGGCGGCGGCCGGGTGCAGATATCGGGCCGCATGAGCACCACCGAAGCCGCCGACACCGCGCTGCTGCTGCGCGCCGGCAGCCTGGCCGCGCCGATGGAGATCATCGAAGAGCGCACCATCGGCCCCACCCTGGGCGCCGAGAACATCGCCAAGGGTTTTGCCAGCGTGGGTTATGGCTTTGCCGCGATTGCGGTCTTCATGTGTGGTTACTACCTGTTGTTCGGCCTGTTCTCCACGCTGGCGCTGGCACTCAATCTGCTGCTGCTGGTGGCGATGCTGTCGATGTTGCAGGCCACCTTGACCTTGCCGGGCATCGCCGCGATTGCGCTGACCTTGGGCATGGCCATCGATTCCAACGTGCTGATCAACGAGCGGGTGCGCGAGGAGTTGCGCAACGGCAGCTCACCACAAACCGCGATCACCGTGGGTTACGAGCGGGCGTTTGCCACGATCCTGGATTCCAACATCACCACCTTGATCGCCGGCCTGGCCTTGCTGGCTTTCGGCTCGGGATTTGTGCGTGGTTTTGCGGTGGTGCACTGCCTGGGCATCATGACCTCGATGTTCTCGTCGGTGATGTTCTCGCGTGGTCTGGTCAACCTGTGGTACGGCGGGCAGAAGCGGCTGAAATCGGTGTCGATCGGCCAGGTGTGGCGGCCTGCGGGCGCTGCGCCCGCGATGAATGATGAATCGCGGCTGACGCCGCAAATGAGCGATGAAAAATGAATCGCGGCTGGCGCCGCAGATGAACAATGAAAAAGGCACGAAGCTCAGCGGGTCGGGCTTTGTTCATCTTCATGCCTGGCGAAGCCGGCGTCATCATTCATAAACGCAGGACACAGCCATGGAATTCTTCAGGATACGCAGCGACATCCCGTTCATGCGGCATGCGCTGATCTTCAACATCGTCTCGTTCGTGACCTTTGCGCTGGCGGTGTTTTTCCTGGTCTCGCGCGGCCTGCATCTGTCGATCGAGTTCACCGGCGGCACCGTGCTGGAGGTGGAATACGCGCAGGCTGCCAACCTGGAAAAAACCCGCGCTGCGGTGGATGGTCTGGGTTTTGGTGAGGTGCAGGTGCA
>JANOBL010000623.1:0-3799 GCA_031411635.1 Betaproteobacteria bacterium | reverse complement strand
CGCCGGCAAGAGCACGCTGATCACCGCCATCAGCAATGCCCGGCCCAAGATCGCCGACTACCCGTTCACCACCCTGCACCCCAACCTGGGTGTGGTGCGGGCCGGCCCGGAGCGCAGCTTTGTGGTGGCCGATCTGCCCGGGCTGATCGAGGGTGCGGCCGAGGGTGCCGGCCTGGGGCATTTGTTCCTGCGCCATCTGCAGCGCACCCGGCTGCTGCTGCATGTGGTGGACATGGCACCGTTTGACGGCGTGGACCCGGTGGCACAGGCCAAGGCCATCATCCAGGAGCTGCGCAAGTACGACGAAACGCTGTATCAGAAGCCTCGCTGGATCGTGCTGAACAAACTGGACATGGTGCCGACCGAAGAGCGCGCCGCGCGGGCCAAGGAGTTCATCAAACGGCTGCGCTGGAAGGGCCCGGTGTTCCAGGTTTCGGCGCTGGCGCGCGAGGGGTTGGATCCGATGGTGCAGGCGATTTACGAGCATGTGGCGGCGCACAAGTCGCCATTGCCACCCGAGTTGGACCCGCGTTTTGATGCCGCCCCACAGCCGCCCGCTGCAGCGATGTTTGATGACGATTGATGCACGATGACTGATCCGATCAAGACCGCCCGCCGCATCGTCGTCAAGGTGGGCTCCAGCCTGGTCACCAACGAAGGCCGGGGCATCGATGCCGATGCGGTGGGCAACTGGTGCCGGCAGTTGGCGCTGCTGGCGGCGCAGGGCCGCGAGGTGGTGATGGTCAGCAGCGGTGCGATTGCCGAGGGCATGAAGCGCCTGGGCTGGCGCACCCGGCCCACCGAGTTGAACGAGTTGCAGGCGGCGGCCGCCGTGGGCCAGATGGGCCTGGCGCAGGCCTACGAAACCCAGCTTTCGCGCCATGGCATGGGCAGTGCCCAGGTGTTGCTGACGCATGCCGATCTGGCCGACCGCGAGCGCTACCTGAACGCCCGCTCCACCTTGCTGACCTTGCTGCGGCTGCAGGTGATCCCGGTGATCAACGAAAACGACACCGTCGTCAACGACGAGATCAAGTTTGGCGACAACGACACCTTGGGTGCGCTGGTGGCAAACCTGGTGGAAGCCGATGCGCTGGTGATCCTGACCGACCAGCGTGGTTTGTATTCGGCCGATCCGCGCAAGCTGCCGGAAGCACGCTTCATCGACCAAGCCACGGCCGGTGACCCGGCGCTGGAGCTGATGGCCGGCGGTGCGGGCTCGGCCATCGGCCGGGGCGGCATGCTGACCAAGATCCTGGCCGCCAAACGCGCCGCCGGCAGTGGCGCCAGCACGGTGATTGCCTGGGGCCGTGAGCCCGATGTGCTGTTGCGCCTGGCGGCCGGTGAGGCCATCGGCACCGCGCTGTTGGCCGGCACACCCAAGCTGGCGGCGCGCAAGCAGTGGATGGCCGATCACTTGCAACTGCGTGGCGCAGTGACGGTGGATGCCGGCGCGGTGCTGAAAGTGCGCGACGAGGGCAAGAGCTTGCTGCCGATTGGCGTGACCGAGGTGGAGGGCGATTTCCACCGCGGGGACGTGATTGCGGTTCGCTCTGCGGCCGGGGTGGAGATCGCCCGCGGCCTGGCCAACTATGCGTCGGGCGAAGCGCGGCTGATCGCGCGCAAACCGTCGTCGCAGATTGCCGGCTTGCTGGGCTTTGCCAACGAGCCGGAGTTGATCCACAGGGACAATCTTGTGCTCGCTTAGCGAGCACAAGATTGCGGTGAAGGCTCATATCGGCGAAGCCGATGTGAAGTCGCGAAGCGACGGGCCGAAACCACAATTTGGTGCTGAGCCGGCGCCGCAACCTCACCTCGCCGGCCGATACGCTCCGGCAATCTGGAACAAATGCTCACGCGACGCCGGCTCCAGGTAGGGCATCAGCAGGCTCAGCACATGGTAGGCACCGCGTGACAGCGCAGCCGCGGCGCTCTCGGGCTCCAGCGCACGGCGTGGATCACGCACGTACTCGTAGCTCAGCCAATAGGTCAGCACCACCACCATGCTGCTGGCCACCGGCTCGGCCTCGCGCCGGTCGATGCGCACCGTGTTGCTGCGCGCCAGGCCGTCCAGCACCTGCCCCACGGCGCGGGATTTGTTCTTCAATACAAACTGGAAATGCGTCTCGAGCCGGCGGTTTTTGCTGAGCAGATCGTTCAGGTCGCGGTACAAAAAGCGGTACTGCCAGATCAGCTCGAACAGCATGTGGAAAAACAGCCAGGCGTCTTCCACATTGCGCACGTTGTCGGCGGCGGCCAGCAAATCGTTCAGCGCACGTTCGTAGCGGTCAAACAGCGAGTTGATCAACTCGTCCTTGGCGGGGTAGTGGTAGTACAGGTTGCCCGGGCTGATGCCCAGCTCGGCCGAGATCAGCGTGGTGCTGACATTGGGCTCACCAAAGCGGTTGAACAAGTCCAGCGTGACTTCCAGGATGCGCTCGGCGGTGCGGCGCGGCTTCTTGGTGGGCGACTTCGGCGCGGGTGGTGCGGCGGATGGTGCGGCGGGGGGTGGGCTGGAATCGTGCATGGCGTACCACGAATCTAGCATCTTGCCCTGTCGCCAGCGTTGATCTTGGCGACAGGCCTCGCTCCCTACAATCGCGCCTCATGCCCGCAGTCAGCTTTCAACAGGTTGAGAAAACCTACACCGGGGCGCGCGGCAGTTTTCGTGCGCTGGATGGCGTTTCTTTCGATATCGCCCAGGGCGAGTTCTTTGGCCTGCTGGGCCCCAACGGCGCCGGCAAGACCAGCTTGATCAGCATCCTGGCGGGATTGACCCGGCCCACCGGTGGCCGCATCACGGTGATGGGCCACGTTGTGCAGCGCGACGAGGCGGCGGCGCGCAAAGCGCTGGGCATCGTGCCGCAGGAGCTGGTGTTCGATCCGTTTTTCTCGGTACGCGAGGCGCTGCGCATCCAGAGTGGCTACTTTGGCGTGCGCAACAACAGCGCCTGGATCGACGAGTTGCTGGCCAACCTGGGGCTGGCCGACAAGGCCGATGCCAATATGCGGGCTTTGTCGGGGGGCATGAAGCGCCGGGTGCTGGTGGCGCAAGCCCTGGTGCACCGCCCGCCGGTGATCGTGCTGGACGAACCCACCGCCGGTGTGGACGTGGAGTTGCGCCAGACGCTGTGGGCCTTTATCGCGCGGCTGAACCGCGAGGGTCACACCGTGCTGCTGACCACCCACTACCTGGAAGAAGCCGAGGCGCTGTGCCACCGCATCGGCATGCTCAAACAAGGCAAGCTGGTGGCGCTGGACCGCACCGCCAACCTGCTGTCGGCCACCGCCAGCACCATGCTGCGCTTCAAGACCGACCAGGCGCTGCCGCCCGCACTGGCGCCACTGGCGCGCGTCACCGGGCGCATCGTGCAATTGAAGGCACATGACGCGGCCGAGGTCGAGCAGCAGCTGGCCACATTGCGTGAGGCGGGCGTGAAGATCGAGGATCTGGAGATCGGCCGCGCCGACCTGGAAGACGTGTTCGTTGAGATCATGAACGGCGGCCGGCCCAGCGCAGCGCCGGCCCAGCCGCAGGCGGTGGCCGCGTGATCAGGCTGGCAGGCGCCCAGACGCTGTTCAAGAAGGAAATCCGCCGCTTCTGGAACGTCGGCTTCCAGACCGTGTGCGCGCCGGTGCTCACCGCCGTCATGTACCTGCTGATCTTCGGCCACGTGCTGGAAGACCATGTCAAGGTCTACGATCGCATTTCCTACACCGGTTTCCTGGTGCCCGGCCTGGTCATGATGAGCGTGTTGCAGAACGCCTTTGCCAACAGCTCATCGTCGCTGATCCAGAG
>JANOBL010000622.1:0-7918 GCA_031411635.1 Betaproteobacteria bacterium | reverse complement strand
GAGATCATGACTTACGAGATCGAGTTTGTCACCAAGGGAATCGAGCTCGAAATGGAGGCTTCGCCCGACGGCGTGATTCCGCCGCAAAACGGCCAGCCTGCCAACAACTTTGGTTATGCCCACAGCGATGTGCATGGCTTCGGCTGTCCGCTGGGCGCGCATGTGCGGCGCTCCAATCCACGTGATTCACTGCCATCGCGCGACGGCGCGACGCCCGATCTGGCGTTGACGGGCGAGCTGCTGGTCTCGGCCAACGCCCACCGCATCCTGCGCCGGGGCCGCAAGTACGGGCCCGACATCACCGACCCACGCCACGACGACGGCCAGGACCGGGGCCTGATGTTCATGTGCCTGAACACCGACATCGCACGGCACTTTGAGTTTGTGCAGCAGACCTGGCTGCTGAACCCCAGCTTTGCAACGCTGGACAACGAGACCGACGCCCTGCTGGGCCCACCCGGGCGCATGACGATCCCGGCCTGCCCGCTGCGGCAACGGCCGGCCGTCAAGATTTTCGTGCAGATGGTGGGCGGGGAGTACTTCTTCTTGCCCAGCCTGCCGGCGCTGGATTGGTTGGGGCAGTTGCCGGCGCTGGCCTGAAGCCAGGGTGCAAGACTGCCTTGCGCGAGCGCATCCTGCAGTTGGTGGCGGCGGCGCCGGGCGGCTGATCGGGTTGGCTGGCTCAGGCGGTGATGCCCACCGTCAGCGCGGCTGAAAAGCCTTGTTCCACAGCCCCGTTGACCGCCAACATCTGTTGCGCCACTCCGTCGCTGAACACCCCGTCGCTGGCAAAGCTGGTGCCGCGCAGGCTGGCCACGCTGGCCGCATACCCGGGTGCATTGGCGTACACCGACTCGCACACCTCGCGCGGCAAGGCAAGCTGCGAGGTCTTGAGGCGCTGCACCGCCACGCCGGCTGCGTCCAGGCTGCGGTAGACCTCAAAGTGAAAATGCGGCATGCGGCCCGGGTAGCAGCCCGGGAACACGGTGGTGAAGTTGACGCTGCCATCGGCCGCCGTGGCCTGCATGCCGCGCAGGTAATTCTGGTCCCGCGCGCCGGGTGAGTACATCGAGTAGCGGCCCTCGCGGTCGCATTGCCACAGGTACACCGCCAAGCCCGCCAGCGGCGCGCAGGCCGCAGCACTGTTGACCAGCTTGAGCCGCAGCCTGAGCACCACCCCTGCTGCGGTGGCGCTGGCGCCGGCAATGCTGCTGCGCAAGTCGCTGCGCACGATGCCGGTGAGTGCCAGCGCGTTCACGCCAGCCCCGATGAAGCGGCCCTCGCCATTGGCCGGGAAGGGCCCGGCCGTCTCGCTGGGCACCACCGGGCAGCTTGCCGCCTGGGCCCGGGCCCGGCCCGGCAGCGCCAGGCCCGCGGCCAGGCTGCCCAGCACCAGCTTGCGGCGCAGCAGGCCGCGCTGCAGTTGCTGCAGATCGTGGGCAAGCCCCAGGTCGTCGTGGTGCATGGCATGAATCCTTTCAAAGGCTGCGGGGTGCCTGGTGGCACGGCCGCGCACACCATTGCACACCCGCAATGTTGCAGCCTGATTGCCAACCCCGCACAGCGCACAGGCCTGGCGCGGCGCCGTCGCGCAGCCCTGCCAACCTGGGCCTTGAGTTCATGGCATTGGCTTCAAGCCGCCAATGCGCGCGTGATCAGCGCATCCATCGTGCCGTCGCTGGCAAAACCCAGGGCCTCGGCCTGGGGCGTGGCCAACGGGGGGTAGGCGGCAAACAGCCGCTCGATGAAAGGGTCGGGGGCATAGGTGACCAGCGCCAAACGGTCGTCGCCAAAGCGCGCCGCCAGCGCCTGCACCAAGCTGCCCACGGACAAGCGCAACACCGGCATCTGGTAGCTGCGGCGGGCGTCCAGCAGTGCCACGTCCAGCGTGGCCGCATGCAGCAGGTTGGCCACACATTGCTGCACCGAGATCCACCAGGCCACGCCCTCGGCCGACACCGGCACGGTGATGGGCTGGCCGGCCTGCAATCGCCAGAACAACTGGCTCATGAAGGCCGACATCATGCCGGCGCCGTCGCCCGGACGCGCCACCACACCGGGCAGGCGCAACGAGCAGCCTTGGCACCAGCCCTTGCGGGTGGCATCGGCCACCAGGAATTCACCGGCCAGCTTGTGCGCGCCGTAGCTCAGGCCCGGGTTGGGCAGCGTGTGTTCATCCACCTGCGGCGGCAGGTGCTCGCCATACACCGCAATGGTGCTGGCAAACACAAAACGCGGCACGGCCTGGCCCCGCAGGTCTTCAAGAAGACCCAGCGTGGCATCCAGGTTGATGCGGCGGCCCAGTTCGTAGCTTTTTTCGGCCGCACCGCCAGGGATGCTGGCCAGGTGAAACACCGCATCCACCGGCGTGGCGTAGGCCTGCTGGCGCAGCGCCGCGTCGTCGATGCTGCCAGGGCATTGATGCACCCGGGCATCGGCATGGGCTGCGGCAAATCCGATGTCCAGCAGCGTCAATCGCTCAACCGGCCGGCCGGCCAGGCCTTCGGCCAACAAGCGCTGCGCCAGCACCTGGCCGACAAAACCTTCACTGCCGGTGACGACGACATGGCTCATGGTTGCTTGTCAAATTGACGGTGGAACGCAGCAAACGCCAACGAGCCTTGGGGGCAGGCTTGAGGCATCGACGGCGCACGTCGGCCCATGTGGGACCTGCCGTCAGCCTAGCATCAACCGCGCTCAAAGTCCTCAGGCAGCCAAGCACCTGTGCCGGCAGGTTCTGCTGGACTACCGACCCGGCATCGGTGGCAATCTGGCTGTTGCCGAGGCGATGTGCGCCGGGCCCAGCGGCCTGACGCTAACGCTGCGGCAGGATCTGGTCGGCGGCTTGCCCGCAGTGGATTACTTGGGTAGGCTGGCGGCGGACCTGTAGTACGGGCACATCACAAATGCTGGGTTGCCAGGAGTTCAGGATCATGAAACACCAGGCCAAGCGAGTGCTTTTGATCGACGACCATCCGCTGTGCCGTATTGGGTTGCGGGAAACCTTGCTCGGCATGCCCGCCGGCATTGTCGTTCACGAGGCTGGAACGGTGTTCGAGGCATTGAAAATACTGGCGTCGCAGAGCGGCTTTGATCTGATCGTCTATGACTGGCGGCTGGCCAATGGCGGCGGCGGCAGAAAAGGCTTGCTGGCGATTGCGCAAAGCGCGCCCAGCACGCCGCTTCTGGTGCTTTCGGGGGTCGAGAACGATGACGCGCGGCAGGCGGCCGAGGGCTCGGGGGCGGCGGACTTCATGTTGAAGACGGGCGAGCCACGGGCGTTGTGCGACCGCATTCAGAGCTTGCTGCGCCGCGGCGAGAGCGCATTGCACAGGCCATCGGATGGCGGCAGTGCACTGGCGGTGGCCGCGCCTGCACTGACGCCGCGCCAGCAACAGGTGCTCAAGGGCATGGCACAAGGCAGCGAGAACAAAGTCATCGCTGACGATCTTGAGATCGCGGAAACAACGGTTCGGGGTCATGTCTCCGACATTCTTCGCCTGATGAAAGTGCGCAACCACACGCGCGCGGTGGTGCTTGCTGCGCGGTGGGGCCTGGTCTGACCAGCGATCCTTTGATCGCCGGTCATCAAGCCTGCGGCCGGCAGACCTCGGCGATGGACAGGCGCAGAAATGCCGGATCAACGGGCTTGTGCAGCAGCACGTAGCCCGCCTCGTAGGCTTGCCGGAGGTGAATCGGCGCTGTGTCGCCGGTAACCAGAATCACTGGCACCGGCCAGCCCAGGTGCTTGCGAATGTCCGCCACCGCATCCAGGCCCGAACGGCCGCCGGCAAGGCGCAAGTCCGCGATCAGCAGTTGCGGCGCCGTGGCGCTGGCGCTCAGCAAGCGCAATGCCTCGGAAGCCGCTGTACAGACACTGGTTCGATGGCCCCAGCGCTGTAGCAGCGCTGACACGCCCGCGCCGACCGAAACGTCGTCGTCGATGACCAGCACCCACCCAGGCAAAAGTGCCGGTACCGCCGTTACCGCCGGGTGCGGCGTCGGCGCCACCGCATTGGCGCAGCCGCGCGGGACCGTGATTGTGAAAACCGTGCCTCGGCCGGGCACGGACCGAAGTGCCAGCGGGTGGCCCAGCAATCTCGCCATGCGCTGCACGATGGCCAGACCCACGCCCAAGCCATCGGCATCGTTGCGTTCGCGGTTGGCGAGTCGGGTGAACTCGTCAAAGACCAAGCCCTGGTCGGCGGCCGCGATGCCGATGCCTGTATCGAACACTTGCAGCCGCAGCATTGCGCCGTGGCCTCGGCAAGCGATCAACACACCGCCGCGCCCGGCGTACTTCAATGCGTTGGACAGCAGGTTGCGCAGGATGCGCTCCAGCAGCAGCGGGTCGCTGAAGGCGAATGCTGGCGGGCACCGCCAGCGCCACTCGAGACCCTTCTGCGCTGCCATCGGCGCATGTTCGTCGGCCAGTCTTTGCAGCAACGCGTCGATGGCAAAGTGTTGCGGCTGCGGGCCAATCACCTCGGCATCAAGGCGCGAGATATCGAGCATGTTGGTCAGCATGCTGCGCAGGTTGTTCAGCGACGCGTCCAGGTGAGCGATGGCTTGCGCGTCGTACGCCACGGCATCGGGCTCGCGCATGGCCCGCAGGAACAGGCCCATCGGGTGCACAGGCTGGCGCAGATCGTGGCTTGCCGAGAGGATGAACTGCGATTTGGCGCGCAATGCGTCTTGCAAGGCGCGTGAGCGTTCATCGAGCGTCACACGCAGGCGGATAGCTTCGGCCAGGCTCTTGCTGTAGCGGCGGGCGAATGTCAGCATGGCACCCATCATCATCAACAGCAGCAGTGCGGCCATCTGCTCCGACCGGCTGAATCGCAGCGCCAGCACCGTCACGAACGGCACCAGACACGGCAGGTAGTACGCGTAAAGCGTGGGCAAATAGACCGCGAGTGCCGCGATCGGCACGACCGGCAGCAAAGTCAGCAGAACCACCAGGAAGACGGCGAATTCGGGCCGCTGCGGTGGGTACAGAAACGGTGCGGCGCTGCCCCAGATACAGCCGGAGATGCCGGCCACCAGCACGGCAACCACGCGCCAGCGGCGCAGCGCGGCTTGCGCGGGCGCCAGCTTGAAATAGTGACGCCACATGACCAGGCGCAGCGCGGACAGGCCGATGACGGCGGCCATGCCGATGAGCAGGTGCCGGTTGTCCACCGCGTCCCACAGCACCCAACTCGAGAACACGCCCCCCAGCGTGGGCGCCAGCGCCATGGCCGGGATTTGCGCGTAGTGGGCGCGGACCTGTTCGTAATCGACCAGGGCTTGCGCGGCGTCGGCGGCCTCGCAGTCGGTTGGGGTGCTGGCAGGCATAGGCAAGTTTGGGTCTGGCAGCCGCGGCTGTAAACCGGCTTGACCCCCGTCATTTGTAGCGGCAAGGCCGACAGATGTCGCGTTGTGCTGCGGGCAACGCGGCTCAACACTGGGTCCAGTTTGATCCGTTCACGTCATCCACGGCAAGGAGGCCGGCAATGAATACCGTTTGCTCAAACAGAATCGCATGGGTGGCAGTTGTGACAGTTGCTGGTGCGGCAATCGCATTGCCGGCGCAAGCAGCGAATTCGTGCAACTTTGAGGATGGCCTGTTGTGCGGTTGGATCCCGGCGACGACCGGGGGCAGTGGCTCGACGACGGTCGAGACGCACAACGGCAGCAAGATGGCCTATGTGCAGCACACCGGTAAATTGACGCACAAGCTGTCGCAAGACTTTACCTACGCGGCGACCGATGTGATTTCATTCGTCATGCAAGCCGTGGCCAACGCGGGTGGCCGTGGAACCAATTCGGGCAGCGGCGTCAACTTCTCTTTTTTGAACGCATTCAATGCCCCGCTTGGCAGTGCGGGCCTGTACAACGTGACCTCGACAACTTGGCTGGGCGCTCACGACTCGTTTGTTGACAACGTGCAGCACTCGTACTCGTTCACACTGGGCACTGCCGCTGCACTTGCCGGTCTGACACCAGCGTCCCCAATTGCCAAAGTGAGCGTCTCGTTCTCGGCATCTGCCGAAACGAACTCGCCGTTCGGCGACGTTTCGGCAGCAGCGGTCTGGTTCGACAACATCACCGTCGGCGCCGTACCCGAGCCCAGCGAGAGCGCGTTGTTGGCTGCCGGCCTGGCCACGGTCGCGCTGATGCTGCGTCGGCGCCGCGCAGGTACCGAATAGCGCGCCACCGGCCGCTGCCGGACGGCGCCGGCGAAAACCGTTCGACTGGCGCTGTGCAGCGCAGCCCAAGGCTGCCTTTGAGATTGACGCCAAACCATCATGATGCCATGATGGTTGAATGCGTACCACCATTGATCTGCCTGACGATCTGCACCATGCGGTCATCTCCATCGCCGCGCACAGCAGGCGCAGCATGAACCAGACGGTGGCCGAGTTGATTCGCCGTGGTTTGGCGCTGCCTGCTGGCGCCACGGACACCCCGACGGGCCCTGTGCTGCGCCTTGACGAGCGCACAGGCCTGCCACTGATCCGGTCTGCGCGCCCCGTATCGGCCGAAGACGTGCGAGCGCTGGAAGACGAGTGATTACGTCGGCGGCGCGCAAGGCGGTGGACACCGTGCACTTGCTGGACGGCAATGTGCTGTATGCGCTGATCGACCAGGCGCATGTGCATCACGCGCCTGCACAGCAGTGGTTCGTGGGGCATCAGGGCGGGTTTGCCACCTGCCCGATCACCCAAGGCACCCTGTTGCGGCTTGCCATGCGCGTGGGTGGGCAACGTTTGGAGCAGGCGTTGGCTGTGCTCGAAGCGGTCACAGCGCATGCCAGGCACCATTTCTGGCCCGATGCGCTGGCCTATGGTCAGATCCGCTGGCACGGTGTGATGGGTCACCGGCAAGTGACCGACGCCTACCTGGCCGCGTTGGCCCGGCACCATGGCGGCAAGCTGGCCAGCTTTGACAAAGGGCTGGTGGCGCTGCATCCCGATGTGGGCATTGGGCTTGATGTGGCATGACGGGTTTGACAACAAGCCTTGCCGTGATCTTTGCCGCCCCGCTGTGATGCGCCATCAGCGCCCGGTGCCGGTTGGGATGCCGCCGCCGTGGCCCGGCCGAAGTTCCAGCAAACCCCCTTGAAACGCGTGCCGGCGCCCCTATAATCAATTGCTAGCACTCATCATCAACGAGTGCTAACAACCGAGGCCAGCCTGGCCTGGCTTCGGTTCCTCAAGCATTGATGGGTGCCAGCACGCTGTTGCCACCCTCGCTGAATGAACCCTCCAAGGAGAACCGCATGAAACTTCGTCCGTTGCATGATCGCGTGATCGTCAAGCGTCTGGAACAAGAAACCAAGACCGCCTCTGGCATCGTCATCCCCGACAACGCCGCCGAAAAGCCTGATCAAGGCGAAGTGCTGGCCGTCGGCCCGGGCAAGCGCAATGACAAGGGTGATTTCATCGCCCTGAACTGCAAGCCGGGCGACCGCGTGCTGTTCGGCAAGTACTCGGGCCAGACCGTCAAGGTGGATGGCGACGAGTTGCTGGTGATGCGCGAGGAAGACTTGTTTGCAGTGGTTGAGAAGTAATTCGCCAATAGCGAATTACTTTCGTCGAAGGCTAACTTCGCGCAGCGAAGTTAAGGCCCAACGGGCCGGCCGCAGACAAAAGTCCGCACTCACCCTGACCCCTTTTTCATTGAATTCGGAGAACTACACATGGCAGCAAAAGACGTCATCTTTGGCTCGGACGCCCGTCACCGCATGGTTGAAGGCGTGAACATCCTGGCCAATGCGGTCAAGGTCACGCTCGGCCCCAAGGGCCGCAACGTGGTGCTCGAGCGCTCGTTCGGCGCCCCCACCGTCACCAAGGACGGTGTCTCGGTGGCCAAGGAAATCGAGCTGAAGGACAAGCTCCAGAACATGGGCGCGCAGATGGTCAAGGAAGTTGCT
>JANOBL010000621.1:0-15949 GCA_031411635.1 Betaproteobacteria bacterium | reverse complement strand
GGCGCCGGACACGGACAACTCTTCCAGGTACGGGGCGTTGCCCTTGCCGAACAGGATCAGCGGCGTGCGATCGATGCCTTCGCCGCGTTCGAATTCGCGGGCGATGCGTTGCAGGTAGCGCAGCGAGAATTCGCGGTAGTGGTGCGGCGCCAGTACGCCGCCCCAGGTGTCGAACACCATCAATGCCTGGGCACCCGCGGCGCGTTGTGCGGACAGGTAGGCGATGACGGCGTCGGTGGTGACGTCGAGCAGGCGGTGCAACAGCGCCGGCTCGCTGAAGGCCATCGCCTTGATCTTGGAAAAATTGTCGCTGCCGCCGCCTTCGATCATGTAGCAGGCCAGCGTCCACGGGCTGCCGGAAAAACCGATCAGTGGCACCCGGCCGTTGAGCGCTTTGCGGATAGCGCTGACCGCATCAAACACATAGCGCAGCTTGTTGAGATCGGGCACCGCCAGCGCAGCCACCGCCGCCTCGTCACGCACCGGGTGGGCAAAACGTGGGCCCTCGCCGGCACCAAAACTCAGGCCCAGGCCCATCGCATCGGGCACGGTGAGGATGTCGGAGAACAGGATCGCGGCGTCCAGCGCATAGCGGTCCAGCGGCTGCAAGGTCACCTCGGTGGCGTAGTGCGGGTTGGTGGCCAGGCCCATGAAGCTGTTGCCCGCCGCCATGCGCGAGGCCTTGTACTCTGGCAGGTAGCGCCCGGCCTGGCGCATCAGCCAGAGCGGTGTGTGGTCGGTGGGCTGGCGCAGGCAGGCGCGCAGGAATGTGTCGTTTTGCAGGGCGGCGGTCATTGATGGATTATTGATGCACCCATCAACGCTCAGCAAGGCAGCACGGCGCACGGCGCGATCAGCCGCTGTCTGCCGCGACACCCCGCAACTCAGCCGTTGCCGGACAGCCCCGTTTCTCTGTCGTGAGACGTGGCAATCCTGCAACTGTGTGCGGTGTCAGACAGACCACTGCGATCACTGCATCCAAGGTCGAGATTGGGCTTGTTGAAGCAGTGATTGACCGTCAACGTCTAAACGGGATGCCGCGGTGAGAAAGTACGGGATCGGATTGGCCGCCGTCTGCTGGCCAGGGCATGCGCGCGAAATCGGACTTTGAGTGTTGCGCGCGCAGGGGACGGTTTGCGCGCTGGAGCTATGGCATGGGCCGATTGTTCATGCCCCGGCTTCACCGCGTTGTAGTACCCAACGGCATGCTGAACACTTGAGATTCGGGTGGCAAGGCCACATCCGCGCGCCCGCGCCATTGCAGGCCGCTCAGCAAGGCGGGTCAAGCAGTCTGATGACTGAATTGCGTCGACTGATCAAGTCGGCAGCCGCGCCGGCCATCGTCTTGACATGGTCCAGTTGGTCGGAGGCAAAGCGCCGGGGTTGCACGTCATAGGCGCAAAGCGTGCCCACGGTCTGACCGCGCACAAGCAGCCTTGCCGCCGCATAGAAACGAATGAAAGGGCGGCCCACCACCATCGAATGCGTTGCGAACCTCGCATCGCACAGCGTGTCCTCGACAACAATCAGATCGCACGTCGCGCTGAAAAAGGCTTCGCAAAACGACGTGACCGCCGGCGACTCGGTTTGTTGGATACCAACGCGCGACTTGAACCAGTCGCGCTGTGCATCCAGCAGATTCATCAGCGTGATCGGCACCGCCAGTGTGGTGGAAAGCAAACGTGTGATGTCATCGTAGACGCCTTCCGGACCTGAATCGAGAATCAGGGCCCGACGCAACTCAGCCAGGCGAGATGTGTCGAGCCTCATTCCGCAAATCAACCGGTGACGCGGCCCGGCGCGTCAGCGCGGCCGGCCTTGGCTCAACATCGCGATGCCGCTCTGGCCAAGATCGGTCAGGAACTCGGTGTAGTTCTTGATCATGCCCTGCATCATTTGCGCAAACGCGCCGGACTGCATCAGCTTCATCGCGGCCTGGCTGGCCTGCTCGAACATCTGCCCCGCGTTGGCCGTGGCTTGCGAAGTGACCTCGTGTGAGGTTGAGAAGCGGGTGAGCAAATCCATGTTGGCCTGCGCCAATTTGACAAAAGGCTCGGCCTGCGCTTGCATTGCGTTGTCTTGCATGTTGATTCCTTGAACGGGACGCAGGCAGCGTTGCACGACGGCATGCTGTGAACCTGCGCTTGGATGCCACCTACCCGCCAACATCGCTCAGATACACGACGCGGGCCTGAATGGCAGCAGACGACAACTCGAAAACCAAGCTGTCGGACGGTGGATGCCTGTGCCAACACAAGACAAACAAGCCCAGTATGGCAGGTTCATTAACCCTACAGGCTGCTGTCTGCAATAGGGAGCCACCCACCTGGCCGTCTCGGCGCGCGCTCATGTCTGGCGCGCTGTCTGCCAATCGGGCCGCGGGAGAGACTGGATCGGAAAATGCCATGCGTGGCGAATGCGCACCGGTGAAGTGAAAACCTGAATACCAAACAAGTCTTGCAACGGCCTCTCGTTGGATAACACACCGATGACGCGACAAGTCGCCGGGTCAACGACGAAACGCAGACTCTCTTCAATTTTCGCGAATTGGGTGTGCTACCGAACAGACAGACGGGCTGACAGGGGTTGGTGTTGACAGCCCACGAACCATCCAGCCTCTGCCATTTCCTTTCCAGGAGCAATTGCATGAATGCAACCAGACCTGTCGTCGCCTCAGTGGCCGCTGTCTCGGTCGTCGGCGCCATCGGGCTGGCGTATGCACAGGGCGGCAGCTCGAGCGGCCGGCCCGCCAACACCGACACGCAGGGCCAAATCGCCCCGGCCACCCAACCCGGCCAAATGAACCAACCCAACCAAATGAACCCCTCGAACCAAACCACCCAACCGATGCAGCCTGGGCAGATGGAGTCCGCGATGCCCACAGTAGCCGCGCGGCCAGCGGCGCGATGACTGCCCGCAGCAGTGGCACGACGCACACGTGTCGGTGCAGACCTACAACGCATGACGGCTTCGGCCGCTTTCAACGATGTTCGGGTGTCTGAAGAATGGCAGTTGTTCAAACGGTATGCCAACAGCCTGTGAATCATGCTGTCATTTCCAGCCAGGCCACAAACCATGCGCTTGTTGGATGGGATTGGCCGGGTCTTGTTATTGGCGCTCACTTCAAGGATATCCCCATGAACTCGCCCACACCTCCCAGCGGCATGAATGTCGATGATGACGACCGGCTCGTTGGCGTACCTTCGCACCCACTGGCTGCCACAGTCGGTGCAATCGCGTTGGGCGGCGCCACCGGTGCAGTGATGGGGACAGTGGTCGGACCGGTGGGAACGGTGATCGGCGCCGTGGCCGGCGCGGTGGTTGGCGCACTTGGCGGCGATGCGATTGCGTCTTCTGTCGGAGAGGCGGCGGAGTGCCCGGCCTGGCGCGACAGCTACGCCAGCCGTTCCTATGTGGCAGCAGGCAGCAGCTACGACGACTACCGGCCCGCGTTTGCATTGGGTGAAGACGCGCGCCGCCGCTACGTCCACCAGAACTTTGATGACATCCAGGACGGGCTGGCTGGCGAGTGGCATGGCGCGCGCGGCGATTCGACGCTGGCCTGGGACCAGGCCAAACATGCAGTGCGGATGCATGGGGACGGTTCGAGGAAACGCCGCAATCGCCCGGGCGGTGAAAACGGTGCGCCGCCCGGGCGACAGGCGATGCCAGGGTTTCAATACCGGCCGCGAGGCGACCTGGACCCCTGGCTGAAAGCCTTGACGTCTCGTGTGACGGCGCTTCTGCGCGCCAGGGCCAAGCCGCCACGCTGATCGGCTCAAGCCTGGGGGCAATCTCCTTCAATCCAACCGAAAGACCAATCATGTCCACCCATGCACCGCGCAAGCCGAACTGGCCCAACCACGATGTTCCCGACGAACTGGAGCCAGGGGCGCTGCCGGTAGAGCCCGATCAAGGCCAAGTGCCGGCACAGATCCCGGCAGACCCCGAACACGACCGCCTGCTTGACCCTGAAACCTGAGCCCGTGCATGCCACTGGCTGCGATTTGTGCACGCAACCGGCGCGCTCTGCGCGATGTAGCGGCCCAACGAGTCCAGCGCTGGCACGGCGAGTTCGCCAACGAACTCGTTTCGCCACTTTTGGCAATGGACAGCACTTCATCTTTTTCCAGCATGTGCCTGCAGTTTGTTCGCTGGGCAACAGACGCTTGGGGTGCTGCACCTCAACATTGCCAAATTGAGCGGAAATTCGCAAGATGACATCGAATTACCGATTGCCCAAACCGATGTTGAAGTTGGCCTGTTTCGAGTACGCCAACGCACAGACCAAACGCCGTGCCCATGACCCAATGGCGGGCTGAACAGATCTGAACAACTGGCATGTGGTTGAAGTGAGCACAGGTTACTCAGCATCAAGGGAAGTTTCAATGCAGTCCACGCCAAGCATCCGAATTGATCGGCTTTGGGAATCCCAACGCAATCCGTCGCGACGCATCGCCGAGGGCGAAATACGTGCAGCGGCAAGCGCTGACAGAGACACGCATTTTGTGTACATGCTGCAAAGCTTTAAGCGCAGCGGCGGCCTGTCGCAGGCCCAGGACGTGGCGGATTTGATGGCCAGCCGGCATGGCCAGGATGTTGGCACGCTGGCAAAGTGGATCGTGAAAGGCGATCTGGTTCACTTCGACTGGCGGCACGAAACCTGGTTGCCGATGTTTCAGTTTGATCTCTCGACCATGACGCCCAGCACCAATGTTGGGCGGGTGCTCAGAGAGTTCGCCGGTGTCCTGGATGCGTGGGAAATCGCGCATTGGTTTGCCAGGCCCTGTGTGGCCCTGGAAGGCCGAACACCTGCTGAATCGCTGGCAACAGATCCGGACGGGGTGCTGCAGGCAGCCCGCTGCGACAGATTCCTCATTGACGCTTAAGGCCCGTACCGGGCCAAACTGAAGCAAGGCACGAAGGAGCGACCGATGCGCGCTGAGCCCAACCCAGCCCGGCAGGATGCAGCGGCCCCGCTGGTCATTTCCAGGCGCGACCTGGCCGGCAAGCCCTGCAACAAGCGCGAGCCGGGCCGCGGCTGCGCTGCCTTGCAAGGCTACAACCGCCTGCATACGGTGCTGGACACCCGCGAACACTGCATCGCCACCCACCGGTGCCGCTGCCCTGGCTGCTGCCGATGCCGTGCTGGCTGACGCACGCGGCTTCGGCCACAACGATTTCAAGATACCGCTGGCGCGCCGGGTCTTGCGTGCGGTTCTCACCAACACCTGAAAGGAGCGGCCGGCATGGACATGAACGCACCTGCACCCCGCAATGCCATCGACGACAACCGGCAGGGCCTGATCGGCAAGCCGCTGGACCGCGTGGACAGCCTGCTGAAGGTCATGGGCCTGGCGCCATACGCCCACGAGGTAAAGGAAAGGCAGGACGCCAGCGCAGCAGCATTCGGCTTCATCGTCGAAGCCACCATCGCCAAGGGCAGCGTGGTGCAGATCGACACCGCAGCCGCCGAGCGTGCGGCCGGTGTGCTGCTGGTCATGACCTGCAAAAACGCGCTGGCCCAAGGCGCCTGGGGGCCACTGGAGACCAAAGACCCGTTTGCACAGGCCTCGCCGCAGTTGGCCGATTTGCGCATCCGGCACTATGGGCAGGCCGTGGCGTTTGTGGTGGCGCAGAGTTTCGAGCAAGCTCGGGCTGCAGCGCGACTGATCCAGGTTCGCTACACCGCAGAGCCGGTTGAGTTTGAACTGGCTGCCCACTTGGCACGGGCCGAAAAGCCGGCCGACCATGCGCACCAGGCGACCGACAGCCGGGTCGGAAATTTTGAACGCGGCTTCGCCGCGTCGCCGGTCCAGATCGACGCGCAGTTCACCACGCCCTGTCACATCCACGCGCAGATGGAGCCGCACGCCACGGTGGCCTATTGGCAGGACGACCGGCTGATCGTGCATTGCTCGGCGCAACTTCTGAAGAGCGCTCAGAACGCGGTGGCCAACACCTTGAAGATCGCCCCCGACAAGGTGCGCATCGTCAGCCGTTACATCGGTGGTGGTTTCGGCGGCAAGCTGCCGGTGTATGCCGACGTGATGCTGTCGGCCCTGGCCGCGCGCCAACTCCGCCGCCCGGTGAAGACGGCCCTGACCCGGCAGCAGATGTTCCACAACACGACGTTGCGCAGCGACACCGTCCAGCGCTTGCGCCTGGGTGCCAGCGCCAGCGGCAAGCTGCAGGCCATCGCCCACGAGACCTGGTCTCACAGCGCGCGCTTCGACAACTTCTGCGAGAGCGCGGGCATGCAGACGCGCACGCTGTATGCGGCGCCACACCGCTTGACCACGCATCGCGCCGTCAAGCTGGACCTGCCGGTGGCCAACTCCACCCGGGCGCCCGGCGAGGCGGTGGGCCTGCTGGCGCTGGAGCAGGCGATGGACGAGTTGGCAGAGAAACTGGGCTTGGACCCTATCGAACTGCGCGTGCGCAATGAACCAGCGCAAGACCCCGAGTTGGGCGTGCCTTATTCGACCCGCCAGTTGGTGGCCTGCCTGCGCGAAGGGGCCCAGCGCTTCGACTGGGCCCAACGCAAAACAACACCGCGACAGACCAGTGAAGGCCGCTGGCTGCTGGGCATGGGCGTGGCGGCCGCCACCCGCAGCAACCTGCTGCAACCGTCAAAATGCCGCGTCCTGCTGGATGCTGACGGTGTGTTGACGGTGCGCATGGCCACGACCGACATCGGCACCGGCAGCTACACCGTGCTCACCCAAGTGGCGGCCGAAATGCTGGGCCTGCCGATGGCGCGGGTGCGCATGGAGTTCGGCGACAGCGACTTCCAGGCCACGCCGGGTTCGGGCGGATCATGGGGTGCGGCCAGCGCCGGATCGGGGCTGTTCGATGCGTGCACGCAACTGCGCGCCAAGCTGGCGCGCCAGTTGGGCGTGCCAGCCGACGAAGCGCTGTTTGCGAACGGCCGGGTATCCAGCGTCGGCCGTTCTGAAACCCTGGGCCGGCTGGCCAGCGCGCATGGCATGCAGGCCGACGGCGACATCACGCCGGGCAGCACGGCCAGGAAGTTTTCGCAACAGGCCTACGGCGCGCACTTTGCCGAGGTGGCGGTGGACCGCGATACCGGTGAAATCCGGCTGCGCCGCATGCTCGGTGTGTTTGCCGCAGGCCGCATCCTGAACGAGAAGACGGCACGCAGCCAGGTTCTGGACGGCATGATCTGCGGCGTGGGTGCGGCGCTGCATGAACATGCTGTGATCGACCCGCACTTCGGCTGCTTCGTCACCCGCGACCTGGCGGACTACCACGTCCCGGCGCACGCCGACATTCCCGGCATCGAGGTGCACTTTCTGCCCGAAGTGGACGACAAGACCAACCCGTTGAAGATCAAGGGCGTGGGCGAACTGGGCATCTGCGGCGCCGGGGCAGCGGTGGCCAATGCGGTCTACAACGCCTGCGGCGTGCGCATCCGGGATTTCCCGTTGACACTGGACAAGGTGCTGGCTGGCCTGTCCCCCGCCTGATCCACCGCAGGCACACAGCGCGCGCTGCCACGCCCTGGGGCAGACACACCCCAGGCCTGCAAGCAGCGCTGCAGCATTGGCAGATCGCAAGGCTTGTCAAGAACACCGTCGATGCCATAGTCTTTCAAGGCATGTCTGCTCATGGCGCTGGTTGTGTAAGCCACGATCGGCATACGCGGCAGGGCGTGCTCATGTTCGAACCGGCGAATCTCCTTGGCAGCACCCACGCCGTCAAGCACGGGCATCTGCAAGTCCATCAGGACAAGTTTCGGTCGGTGCTCGCAAGCGAGTGCCGCCGCCTGTGCACCATCCGCCGCCAACATCGCAGAGATCCCACAGCAAGCCAGCATTTCCGACACCACAAGCAAGTTCACCGGGTTGTCGTCGACCACCAAAACGAAGGCGGGCTGCGCACGCGGCTGGGCCCGCGCGTGACGCGCGGGCTTTGTCGCGGCCAAATCCGGAGCGGCAACGTCGCGCACCAGCCGGCGTGGCAGGCCAGTGTTCGGCAACGTGCCTGGATCAGGTCTGTGCATGGATGTATCCTTCAGGCCGAAGAAGCGATTCATCTTCACGCGTCAACACGCGTTTGTCTGTTCGGTGTCGAACCAAGTGCAACGCGTGACCGGGCGGCAACAGCGCAACAGTGCCATGCCAGCGCCGCGAGTGGCCGTGCCGAAGGGCAGGACTGTGATACTCCATCCAGCGCCGCGTTTGAACCAGTTGCTTGCCGCGTTGCCGGTGGAGGAACTTGAGCGCTGGCTGCCGATGCTAGAGGTGGTGACGTTGCCAATGGGAGCGGTTTTGCACGAGTCAGGTGCGGCGTTGCGGCATGTCTACTTCCCCACCAGCGCGGTCGTGTCGCTGCACCACGTCGACCAGAATGGTGCGTCGGCCGAGCTGGCCGTCGTCGGCAACGAAGGGATCGTCGGGATTGCGATATTCCTGGGCGGTGAGACCACACTTGACCGGGCCGTGGTGCTAGGCGCTGGCCAGGGGTTCCGTCTCAAGGCAGAGGCGATCAAGGCCGAGTTCAACCGCTCGGCCGCGGTGATGCACCTGTTGCTGCGCTACACCCAGGCGCTGTTCACCCAGGTGGCGCAGACAGCCGTCTGCAATCGGCACCACACGCTGGACCAACAGCTTTGCCGTTGGCTGCTGATGAGCCTGGACCGCCAGCAGAGCGACGAGTTGTTGATGACCCAGAAGTTGATTGCCGACATGCTGGGCTTCAGGCGGGAGGGCGTGACGGCGGCAGCGTTCAAACTTCAACAAGCAGGCCTGATCCGCTACGCGCGGGGCCGCATCACGGTGCTGGACCGGCCGGCTTTGGAAAGGCAAAGCTGCGAGTGCTACACCGTCGTCAAGAAGGAATACGCCAGGCTGCTTTCCCAAGAGCTTTCAACCTAGATTCCGCAGATGGACGCGCCCGAGTGGGCCGCGATGCGGTGCGCTGGCGAGGCGCGACGACGCTGCGGGCTCATGCCCGCGAGGGGGAGCAACGCGGCCAGCGTGCCGCAGCGCGGCTCAATCGGGTGCGTAGCGCTCTCACCCAACCGGTGAACGTTGTCGTGGGTACAAATCTCTATGTTCATGCGGTGCAACCAGCGGTGGGAAGCGGTCAACTGCGGAATCTAGGTTCAAAGTAGCGGGCGCTGGCACTGGTTCATGCCGTTGTGGCAGCGCAGCGGCAAGGCTCTCCAGCATCGGTCACCACCCCCAAAAAGCCTGGCCCGCCAGGATCAGCGCCGACGGTGACATTGACCCGGCGTGCCTGGGCGCCGCAGGGTGGCAAAACCAGGGTGGCCGTGGCCTGGGCAGCACCCCCAGCAAGCCGCGACACGATTTTCTGCAGCGCCCGCCCGCCGCCTGCGGCAAGCAAGCTTTCGAGGAGCAGCCCACCGGCATCGTCCTGAGCAAGCCCGAACATGGCCGAAGCGGCACGATTCATTTCCAGCACCCGAAGATTTTGATCGGCCGTGAAACATGCCGCTGGCAAATGATCGTAGACAGTCATCCGGTGGTGCAGCGCCGATTCCAGCTCGGCACGCGACTCGCGCAACTCATCGGCCTGAAGGTCCAGCTCCACCTGGTGCACCTGCAACTCGTGAGCAGGGCCAGCGCATCTGCCGCTGCCGCCAACGAAGACGCCAGCGCGTGCAGCACTGCCAGCGCATCGGCGGCGCCGGGCCTGGCATCTGCGGATGAAGGGTTTCTTCCGAGACGCGTGCCAGCACGGCTTCGCAGGTCGACCCAGCGGCCGGGTTCTGGTGTTCGGTGGGCCAATGGCGTACTTCTGGGATGTTCCACGCTAGTCCAGTGAAACGGGATTCGAGCGCTTTGGCCACCGTGATATCGACGAAGGTGATCAGCTCGGTGAAACGCCGCACGATGCGCTGCAGGGTGGTGGCACGCGGCATCGCCGCTGGAGAATTTTCCATGCCGCGGTATGCGGGCGCCCGTGCCCAGCGTGGTCCCGGCGGGCAGCAAACCAGCTTTGTCCACGCGCCGCGGCGCACTGTCGCTGAAAGGGTCTTGTGGCAGCAGGCCTTCGGCGGAATTCCTGTTAATGCTCCAATTGGATTCCAAATAGATTCCAATTGGATTCCATGAAGAACCTCTCTACTGCTGCTGAAGCCCGGCCGCGCGCCGGCGAAACCGAAAAGATGACCGTCAATGTCGGTGTGGTGGACCTTGGCCAAGTCGACCTCCTGGTCCAGGAAGGCTTTTATTCGAACCGCTCGGACCTGATCCGAACGGCGCTTCGAAACCAGCTTGCCCTGCATGCCGATACGGTGAAACAAACCGTGGCGCGCCGCACGCTCACCGTGGGCCTTCAGCACTTCAGCCGCGCCGACCTGGAGCAGGCGGTGGCGGCAGGCCAGCGGCTGCAGGTGCAGGTGGTCGGACTGGCCCGCATTGCCGAAGACGTGACCCCCGAGCTGGCGCGCGCAGCCATCGAATCCGTGACCGTCCTGGGCGCATTCCAGGCCAGCCCTGCGGTGCGACGGGCCTTGTCAGACCGCATCCATTGATCCCATCCCCAACCACTGAAAGCCCAACATGAAAAATACCTGCAACGCACGGACGCCGTCTTTCGACGCCAACGCCATCAACCAGACCATCCAGCGTGCACTGGCGTCCGCCGGCCTCGACACCTCCTCGGGCACCATGCACAACGTGACCGAAACCATCCGGCGGGCACTGGCATCGGCGGGCCTGGTCGATTCAGCGCTTGCCCCGGCTGGCGCAGCCTCAACGGCGTCGGTGATCGATGTGGTGGCCCGCCTTGTCGATCCGGATGAGGATGTCAACCGCCGGCCTAACGAGGCGCCGTCGACCGACCGGACGGCGCCTGCGGGAATCTTCCAGACCCGGGAGTTCAGCAACCAGGCCGGTTCCCGGCTGTACAAGCTGTATGTGCCGGCCCGGGCCTTGCCGGCGGCGCCGCCGATGGTGGTGATGTTGCATGGCTGCACCCAATCGGCCGCCGACTTTGCCGCAGGCACGCAGATGAATCATCTGGCCGAAGAGCACGGCGTTCTGGTGCTGTACCCCGAGCAGGCCGCCCAGGCCAACCCATCGACGTGCTGGAACTGGTTCAAGCCCCAGGACCAGCGGCGAGACGCCGGCGAGCCTTCGCTGATTGCCGGCATGGTGCGCGAGGTGGCCGCACGGCACGGCGCCGACCCGCGCCGCATCTTTGTGGCCGGGCTGTCGGCGGGTGCCGCGATGGCGGTGATCCTGGGAGAAAGCTACCCGGAGTTGTTCGCCGCGGTCGGTGCCCACTCCGGGCTGCCGTATGCCAGCGCGCACGACATCCCATCGGCCATGGCGGCGATGAAAGGGGGGCGCAGCGGCATGCCGGGGCTGAAGAACCTGCCCAACACCGCCGCCACGCCGCGCGCCAAAGCCGCTCACGCGGTGCCCACCATCGTGTTCCACGGTGATCGAGACCACACCGTGCAGCAAAGCAATGGTGCGCAGATCGTGCAGCAGGCTCAAGCGGCGCACGCTGCCCAACTGGCAGGCGCAACGCTGCACACCAGCACCCAATCCGGCGTGGCACCGGGGGGCCGACGTTTCAGCCGCACCCTGCATGCCGATGCAGCGGGACAGCCGCAGATCGAGTGCTGGACCCTGCACGGTGCCGGCCATGCCTGGTCGGGCGGCCATGCAAGCGGCTCTTACACCGATGGCACCGGGCCGGACGCATCGGCCGAGATGCTGCGCTTCTTCCTGGCCTTGCCACGCGCCGGCTCGGCGTGATCTTTGCTGCCAAGGCAAACGACAAGCATGATCGGCTACCAGCGCGGCTGCGGCTGCACCACGGTGGGCTTGGCGCGGCCGTGCAACCAGGCCTGCAGCACCGCATCACCCACTCCCGGCTGGGCCCAATCCCATACCAGCTCGGCCGGCGCCACCCGGGTGCCAGCAGGGGTGCCAGGCACGGCCAGCGCGAGCTGGTTGACAAACTGCGCCACCCGGGCCGGGCGCAGTGCCTGCTCACGCTGCGGCACCATCCAGCTCAGTTGCGACAGCACCGCGCGGCCCAGGCGCGGCAAGACACCCGGCGGCAGCGTTGGATCAACGCCCAAGGCCTGGCGCGCTGGGCGCACCAGCACCAGGTGGATGAAACCCAGCGCGGCCACGGCTTGCTCGTCCAGCGTGGCCAGGCCTGCGCGCAGCGCCTGTGGCAACAAGCCCGGGGCATGGGGCAAAACGAGCAGCAAATGCTGCACGCCCAGCGCGTGCAGACCGCGCGCCAGCAGTGCCAGATCGGCCGGCAGCGGCCGGGTCAAAGCGGCCTCGCGCCGGAAGCGCGACTGTTCACGGTCAAACACCAGCACGGCGGTGTCTGGCAACCAGGGCGGCTGTTGGCCGCCGGGCTCGGTCACCCAGGCTTCGGGCCAGGCCTCCAGGCCCTGCACGGCCACCGCCATCGCTTGGTTGACCAGCACCGCCACACGCGCCCAGGCGCCACCGCCCAACAAGCGCGACAGCACCGCCGATCCCAGCGGCCCACCACCGCCGATCACCAGCACCTGGCGCGGGGTGCTGGCAGCAGCAGCGCCGGCGCGGTGTCCGGCGCCGCGCAAGGCATCTTGCAAGGTGGCCATGGTGGGCATCGTAGCTGGCAGCCGCACAGACCAGGCCTTGAAAGGCCGGACCATCGCCTCAGCTATGCTGCGCGCGGCGGCCGTTGCCGCTTTTCCCCGCCCCAGGAGCCCCTCCATGATCCATTTCCGTTCGTTGTCGGCGGCCTTGCTGCTCAGCACCACCTTGCTGCTGGGTGGCTGCGGCTACAACGACTTTCAGCGCCTGGACGAAGATGTCAAAGGCGGCTGGTCCGAGGTGCTGAACCAGTACCAGCGCCGCAGCGACCTGATCCCCAACATCGTGGCCACCGTCAAGGGTGAGGCCAGCTTCGAGCAAGACACGCTGACCAAGGTGATCCAGGCCCGCGCCAGTGCCACCAGCATCCAGGCCACGCCCGAGCTGATCAACAACCCCGAGGCGTTCAAGAAGTTCCAGGACGCGCAGGGCCAGTTGACCGGCGCGCTGAGCCGCTTGATGGTGGTCAGCGAGCAATACCCCAACCTGAAGGCCAACCAGGCCTTCCAGGACCTGCGGGTGCAGTTGGAAGGCACCGAGAACCGCATCACCGTGGCGCGCAACCGCTACATCAAGACGGTGCAGCAGTACAACGTGCTGGCACGCAGCTTTCCCACCAACCTGACGGCGATGGTGTTCAGCTACGCCGTCAAGCCCAGCTTCACGGTGGCCAACGAGGCGGCGATCAGCACGCCGCCGGCGGTGAGCTTCGACAAGCCTGCGGCGACAAAGTGAGCTGAGCATGCTGCGCGCCTGGCGCTGGGCCGCGCTGCTGTGCCTGGGCTGGTGGCTGGCCAGCGGTGCCGGCGCGCAAGATTTGCAGCCGGTGCCGCCGCTCAACGCCCGGGTGGTGGACACCATCGCCTGGCTGAACCCCAACGAGCGTGCGGCGCTGGCGCAAAAGCTCGCCGCCTTCGAGGCCCAGGCCGGGCCGCAGATCGTTGTGCTGCTGGTGGCCAGCACCTTGCCCGAGGACATCGCCAGCTACGCCCAGCGGGTGGCCGACGCCTGGAAGATCGGCCGCCGCGAGGTGCGACGGTGTGCTGCTGGTGGCCGCACGCGACGACCGCAAGCTGCGCATCGAGGTGGCCAAGGCGCTGGAAGGCGCGGTGCCCGACCTGGCGGCACGGCAGATCATCAGCCAGGCGATCAGCCCGGCGTTCAAGCGTGGCGAGATCGCTGCGGGCTTGAGTGCCGGCGTGGACGGCCTGATCAAACGCATCAACGGCGAGCACCTGCCAGCGCCACAGCAGCGCCAGGGCGGCGCCATGGTCAACGCCAACAGCGGTTTTGACTGGCAAGAGCTGGCGATGTTTTTCTTCATCGGCGTGCCGGTGGTGGGCGGGGTGTTGAGCACGGTGCTGGGCCGCAAGCTGGGATCGGCGGTGACCGCCGGCGGCGCCGGTGCGCTGGCCTGGTGGTTGAGCGCCAGTCTTTTGATCGCCGGCGCGGCCGGTGCCATCGCGCTGCTGCTGGTGGGCGTGCTGGGCCTGGGCACCGGCGTTGGCCGGGGGCGCGGCGGTGGTGGCCTGGGAGGTTTGCCGCCGATCATCTGGGGCGGCGGTGGTGGCGGTGGCCACAGCAGCGGCGGCGGCGGTTTCAGCTCGGGCGGCGGTGGCGATTTTGGCGGCGGCGGCGCGTCGGGGGAATGGTGATGATGAACCGCATCGCACGCTTGCTGAAGCACCGCTGGTGGGACGAGCGCGATGCACGTCGCGTTTTACCGCCAGAAGCGCTGGCACGAATCCAGGCCCGGGTGGCGGCCAGCGAGCAGCGCCACAGCGGCGAGATCCGTGTCTGCATCGAGGCCGGCCTGCCGCTGTCCTACCTGTGGCAAGGCTTGCGCGCGCGTGACCGGGCGATCACGCTGTTTGGCAAGCTGCGGGTTTGGGACACCGAGCACAACAACGGCGTGCTGGTCTACCTGCTGCTGGCCGAGCGCGCGATCGAGATCGTGGCCGACCGCGGCCTGGACCGCCAGGTGGCGCCGGGGCAATGGCAAGCGCTGATCACACCGATGCGCCAGGCCTTCGGCGCCGGGCGGTTTGAAGAAGGCCTGAACCAGGCCATCGACACGCTGGATGCGCTGCTGCTGCAGCACTTTGCGCTGGCGCCGGGAGAAACCAATCCCAACGAGTTGCCGGACCGGCCGGACGTTCGATGAGGCCGGCCGGCCTCATCGCATTTAGCGCTTGCGCAGCTTGGCGATCGCCGCAATCTGCGCCGCCATCGTGGCGAACTCGCCCTGGGCCTTGGCAAAGTCGATGTCGTTCTTGGCGTTTTTCATCGCCTCTTCCGCGAGCTTCTTGGCCTCCATCGCCTTGGCCTCGTCCAGGTCATGGCCACGGATTGCCGTATCGGCCAGCACCGTGACCTTGCCCGGCTGCACTTCCAGGATGCCACCGGCGACGAAGACAAACACTTCCTCGCTGCCGTCAGAAGGCTGGATGCGCACCGCCCCCGGCTTGACCCGGGTGATCAGCGGCGTGTGGCGGGGCAGGATGCCCAACTCGCCGTTTTCGCCCGGCAATGCGACGAACTTGGCCTCGCCGGAGAAGATGTTTTCTTCGGCACTGACCACATCGACATGAATGGTTGCCATGTCGGCTCCTTATTGGATCTTCTTGGCCTTCTCGAAGGCCTCGTCAATCGTGCCGACCATGTAAAACGCCTGTTCCGGCAGGTGATCGCATTCACCCGCCACGATCATCTTGAAACCACGGATGGTTTCTTTCAGCGGCACGTATTTGCCCGGTGAGCCGGTGAACACTTCAGCGACGTGGAAAGGCTGGCTCAGGAAACGCTGGATCTTGCGCGCGCGGGCCACTGCCAGCTTGTCTTCCGGGCTCAACTCGTCCATGCCCAGAATCGCGATGATGACGCGCAGTTCCTTGTAGCGCTGCAGCGTGCCCTGCACCGCGCGCGCGGTGTTGTAGTGGTCTTCGCCGACGACGTTCGGGTCGAGCTGACGCGAGGTCGAGTCGAGCGGATCGACGGCCGGGTAGATGCCCAGCGACGCGATGTCACGCGACAGCACCACGGTCGAGTCCAAGTGGGCGAAGGTGGTCGCAGGCGACGGGTCGGTCAAGTCATCGGCTGGCACATAGACGGCCTGGATCGAGGTGATCGAGCCGACCTTGGTCGAGGTGATGCGCTCTTGCAGCCGGCCCATTTCCTCGGCCAGCGTCGGCTGGTAGCCCACGGCGGAAGGCATGCGGCCCAGCAGTGCCGACACTTCGGTGCCGGCCAGCGTGTAGCGGTAGATGTTGTCGACGAAGAACAGCACGTCCTTGCCTTCGTCGCGGAACGACTCGGCGATCGTCAGACCGGTCAGCGCCACGCGC
>JANOBL010000620.1:0-4034 GCA_031411635.1 Betaproteobacteria bacterium | reverse complement strand
CAGGCCCACCGCCGAAAGCGAGCCCAGGTAGCGCTCGAGGATGTCGGCCGGTGCCGGCTTGAGCACCACCTGGTATTGGTAATAGTGCTGCAGCCGGTTTGGGTTGTTGCCGTAGCGGCCGTCCATGGGGCGGCGGCTGGGCTGCACATAGGCGGCTTTCCAGGGCTCGGGGCCGATGGCGCGCAAAAACGTTGCGGTGTGGCTGGTGCCGGCACCCACCTCCATGTCATAGGGTTGCAGCAACGCACAGCCTTGCTGGGCCCAATAGTCTTGCAGGCGGAGGATCAGTTGCTGGAAAGTGAGCATGGGCTGGTTGCCGCTGGCGCAGCAGCGCAAAAAACACTTGAGTTTAGCGGGCGCCCCGCCGCGGGTTTGTGGTCACACCGGGCCAGGCCAGACCCAGCAAAGCCAGCGCCCCCAGCGGCCACAACCCCAGGGCCGCTGACCAGCGTGCAAACGGCGTCAGCCCCTGCCGGCCCTGCACCGTGGCTTGCAACACGCCGCGTGTGAACGGCGGCAGCGCGGCGGTCACCACACCCCGGTGGTCGATCACTGCGGTGGCGCCGGTGTTGGTGGCGCGCATCATCGGCCGCTGCAACTCCAGGCTGCGCACCCGCGAGATTTGCAAATGCTGGGCCACCGCGATGGTGTTGCCAAACCAGCCGATGTTGCTGACGTTGGCCAGCATCGTCGGTGCGGTGGCTGCATCGGCAAAGCGCTGCGCCAGCTCTTCGCCAAACAAATCCTCGTAGCAGATGTTGGGCGCCACCCGCTCCCCCCGCACCAGAAACGAGGCGGCATCGGCCGGGCCGCGGTTGAAATCCCCCAGCGGGATGTTCATCAGCGTGGTGAACCAGCGGAACCCGGTGGGGATGAACTCGCCAAACGGCACCAGATGGGTTTTGTCGTAGCGGTAGGGCGCGGCCCCGGCCTTCAGGCCGACCACCGAGTTGCTGTAGCCCTCGGAATAACTGCCCAGCGGCACACCCACCAGCGCAGCCGGGCCGCTGTCCTGGCCAAAGTGCTGCTGCAGGGCTTGCCAATAGCCCGGCATCAGCTCGGCCAATTGATCGGGCAGCAGTGGCACGGCGGTTTCGGGCGCCAGCACCAGGTCGGCTTGTGCGCTGCGCAGGGCATCGGCCACCCAGCCCAGTGCTGCGGGCAGGTGTTCAACGGCAAATTTTTCGTCCTGCGCCACATTGGTCTGCAGCAGCACCACGCGCAGCGTGCCGGTGGCGGTGGTGAACTGCGGCGCGGCGCGCCAAACGCCCCAGGCCGCCGGCAAACCCAGCACCAGCAGTGCGGCCAGCACCGGCAAACGCCGCCGGCCAAGCGGCCCAGCCATGCCGATGCAGGCCGCCACCCAGGCCGCCAAGGCCCCCACTGCATAAACGCCGATCAACGGCAACAGCAGCGCCAGCGGGCCGTCCACCTGGCTGTAGCCGGTGGCCGCCCACGGGAAGCCGGTGAACAACACGCCGCGTGCCAACTCGGCTGCCAGCCAGGCGGCGGCAAAGCGGCTGGCATCGACCAACGGCCTGCCGCTGCGGCAGCGCGCCACCCAGGCCATCGCCAGCGCCAGGTACAGCGACAGCGCAGCCGTCAACAGCGCCACCGCCGCCACCGCCAACGGCGCTGGCAACTGGCCATAACGGTGCAGGCTGATGAACAGCCACCAGGTGGCCGCCCCCAGCCAGGCGCAGCCAAACACCCAACCCAGCGCCGCAGCCTGACGCGGCGTGGCGCGGCCCACCCAGCGCGCCAGCAGCGCCATCGCCAGCAGCGGCAACGGCCAGGCAGCGGTGTGCACAAAGGCCAGCGTTTGCAGCGCACCGGCCGCAGCCGCGCCCAGCAGCGCCGCGCGGCTGCTCAAGCGCGTGCGCTCAGCGTGCTGCCCGAGCCTGCCCCTGCCGCAGCCTGGCGCGCCACCCGGAACCAGCGCACCGCGCCGCCCCGGGTCAGCATCACCTGGAAGCTCAAGCCATCAGCCGCGGCGCTTTCGCCGCGCCGGGGCACCCGGCCCAACTCATGGGCGATCAGGCCGCCGATGGTGTCGAATGCACCTTCAGGCAGCGCGGTGCCAAACACCTGGTTGACCGCGCTGATGTCGGTATCGCCCGCCACCCGGTGGCTGCCATCGGCCAAGGTGTAGATGCCGTTTTCGGCCGCGGTGGCGTCGGAGTCGAACTCGTCCTCGATCTCGCCGACGATCTCTTCCAGCACATCCTCGATCGTGATCAGCCCGGCGGTGCGGCCAAACTCGTCCACCACCATCGCCAGGTGGTTGCGGTTGGAGCGGAAATCGCGCAGCAACTCGTTCAGGTTTTTGCTTTCGGGCACAAACACCGCCGGCCGCAGCAAGGTGCGCAGGCTCAGGTCGGGTGAGCGCTGCAGCTTCAGCAAATCCTTGGCCATCAGGATGCCGATGACGTTTTCGCGCTCGCCCTCGTACACCGGAAAACGCGAATGCGCGGTCTCGATCACCTCGTGCAGCAATTCGTCATACGGCGCATCGATGTCCAGCAAATCCATGCGGGGTGCGGCCACCATCACGTCACCGGCGCTCATCTCGGCCATGCGCAGCACGCCTTCCAGCATCACCCGGCTCTCGGGGGCGATCAGCTCGCGCTGCTCGGCATCGGCCAAGGCGGCCATCAGCTCCTGGGTGGAATCGGGGCCGGGCGACAGAAACTGAACCAGGCGCTCAAACATGCCGCGCTTGTCGGCCGGGATTGCCGCCGCGTGGCGCGGCGGTCGGGTAGAAGGAGGTTCTGACACAGGGGTGTCGGTGGTGGCGATGGCCGAGAATACCGCAAGCCGCCGTGCCGCCGGGGCCTGCGCCGCCCCACACCGCCGCAGGCTGCCAAGGTGCGCTACGCTCGAATATTTGGGCCAATACCGCGCAGACAGGCGACGCTCGGGGCCAGGCTTGGGCCAACCCGGCGCAGCGACCCGGCTTGAAACGGCGCCGAATGCCCCCACTTTTGCCCATCGCGATGCGCTTGCCAGCACCATGATCAGCGCCCGCGACAGCCTGCTTTCCCTCACCCACTGAAAACGGATCTGCCATGTCCACCGGCCTCATCCCCGCCACCATCCTCACCGGCTTTCTGGGCTCGGGCAAGACCACCTTGCTCAAGCGGGTGCTCAGTGAGCACCACGGCCAGAAGATCGCGGTGATCGAAAACGAGTTTGGCGAGGAAAACATCGACAACGAGATCCTGGTGGCCGACACCAACGAGCAGATCATCCAGATGAACAACGGCTGCGTCTGCTGCTCGATCCGCGAGGATTTGCGCACCACGCTGTCCGACCTGGCCAGCAAACGCCGCAAGGGCGAGCTGGACTTTGACCGGGTGGTGATCGAAACCACCGGCCTGGCCGACCCGGGCCCGGTGGCGCAAACCTTTTTCATGGACGACGAGATCGCAGAAAGTTATCTGCTGGATTCGATCCTGACGCTGGTGGATGCCAAACATGCCGAAGGCCAGCTCGATACCCGCCAGGAAGCCCGCCGCCAAGTGGGTTTTGCCGACCAGATTTTCATCAGCAAGAGCGACCTGGTGGCCAAGGAAGAAGTGGCCGCGCTGGTGCACCGGCTCAAGCACATGAACCCCCGTGCGCCGATGCAGCAAGTGCATTTTGGCGAGGTGCCTATCAGCAGCGTGTTTGACCTGAAGGGCTTCAACCTGAATGCCAAGCTGGAGATCGACCCCGAGTTTTTGAACACCGATGACCATGGCCATGACCACCATGATCACGATCACGCCGCGGGTGAAGCCTGCGATCACCCATCCCACCAAACCCACCACCATGCCCACGACGACGATGTCAAATCGTTTGTCTTCAAATCCGATCGCGCTTTCCACGCCGCGCGGCTGGAGGATTTTCTGGGCTCGATCGTGCAGGTCTACGGCCCCAAGATGCTGCGTTACAAAGGTGTGCTCTATATGAAGGGCAGCGACCGCAAGGTGATCTTCCAGGGTGTGCACCAACTGATGGGCAGCGACCTGGGCCCAAAGTGGCTGCCGCAG
>JANOBL010000619.1:0-2577 GCA_031411635.1 Betaproteobacteria bacterium | reverse complement strand
TGCTGCTGCAGGCGCTGTCCGAGTCCATCAAGCGCCTGGCCTGGCTGCGGCACGAGTACGAGGGCGACTTCCACTACGAAAGGCCGCTGCAATGACGATGGACACCTTTGCCCCGCTGATGTTCGCGGGGCTCGTCTTCGTGCTGCTGATCGGTTTTCCGGTGGCGTTTTCGCTCACCGCGCTCGGCCTGGGCTGCGGCTATTACGCTGTCTGGATGGGCTGGTTCCCGGCCGGATTCATGGGCAACCTGCCACTCAACGTGTTTGGCATCCTCTCCAATGACCTGCTGCTGGCGATCCCGTTTTTCACGCTGATGGGCACGATCCTGGAGCGCTGCGGCCTGGCCGAGGACATGCTGGATTCGATGGGCCAGTTGTTTGGGCCGGTGCGTGGCGGCCTGGGCTACTCGGTGATCATCGTCGGCTTCATCCTGGGCGCGATCACCGGCACCGTGGCCGGCCAGGTGATCGCGATGGCGATGATCTCGCTGCCTGTGATGATGCGCTGGGGCTACAACATGCGCTACGCCACCGGTGTGCTGGCGGCATCGGGCACCATCACCCAACTGGTGCCGCCGTCGCTGGTGCTGATCGTGCTGGCCGACCAGTTGGGCAAGCCGGTGGGCGACATGTACAAGGGCGCCTGGGGGCCGTCGATCCTGCAGGTGCTGCTGTTTGCGCTGTACACCTTCATGCTATCGCGCATCAAGCCCTCGCATGTGCCGGGTGTGCCCAAGGAGGGCCGCACGTTGGTAGGCTGGGCGCTTTGGCGAAAATGCCTGGCCGGCATCATCCCGTCGGCGGTGCTGATCTTCACGGTACTGGGCAGCATGGGCGGCTTGCCGGGGGTCAGCGTGGCGATCGCCACCCCCACCGAAGCCGGTGCGATGGGTGCGGTGGGCGCCTTCATCCTGCGGCAATGCACAAGCGGCTGACGATGTCGCTGCTCAAGCAGGCCTTGCTCAGCACGATGCGCCTGACCGCGATGGTAGTCTTCATACTGATCGGCTCGCGTGTGTTCTCGCTGGTGTTCCAGGGCGTGGACGGCGGCATCTGGATCGAGCACATGCTGACCGGGCTGCCCGGTGGTCAGCTCGGGTTCTTGATCGCGGTCAACATCTTCATTTTCTTCCTGGCCTTTTTTCTTGATTTCTTCGAGATCGCGTTCATCATCATCCCGTTCCTGGCCCCGGTGGCCGCCAAGCTGGGCATCGACCTGGTCTGGTTCGGCGTGATGATCTGCGTCAACATGCAGACCAGCTTCATGCACCCGCCGTTTGGCTTTGCGCTGTTTTACCTGCGCGGCATCGCCGACACCTTGTACAAGAACAAGTCGCTGCCTCGTAAAGTGGAGTCCACCGACATCTACATGGGCGCGATCCCGTTCATCGTGATCCAGTTGCTGCTGGTGGGGATCGTGATCTTCTTCCCGCAGACCGTGACGATCTTCCTGGACAAGGAAAAAGTGCTGGACCTGGACAAGGCCAGCAGCCAGTTGCAGCAGATGGGCAAGGGTGCCGCCGGCGCCAACAGCGCCGCCAGCAGTGCCAATGACGCCGATGACCGGATGAAGAACCTGATGGAGCAGATCAAGAAAGACAGCGAAGCCGCCAAGAAGCCCTGAGCGGCGGTTTGGACCCACAAAAAAGCCCCGCGCTGGCGGGGCTTTTTGTCTGCCTGCAGCCGCAGCAGCCACACAGCGCCTGCGCCGTGTGGCCAACCTTGCTACAGTTTTTGCTTCTGCATGAAATCGTCGAAATTGGCCTCGGTGAACTGGAACCACAGGTTGGCGTCACGGCGGAACGCCGAGTAGTCGTCGTAGATCTTCTTCCAGCGTGGGTTCTTGGCCGAGATCTCGCTGTACAGCGCGATCGATTCCTTGAAAGCCGCGTCCATCAGGTCTTTCGGGAACGGGAACAGCTTGGCACCACCAGCCACCAGTTGCTTGAGCGACGCGGCATTGCGGTAGTCGTACTTGGCCTGCATATCCACATGCGCATAGGCCGAGGCGGCGTCGATGATCGCCTTGTACTCGGCCGACAGCGCGTCGTAGGCTTTCTGGTTGACAAACAGGTCAAGCTGCGGCCCACCCTCCCACCAGCCCGGGTAAGCGTAGTTCTGCGCCACCTTGTAGAAGCCCAGCTTCTGGTCGTCGTAGGGGCCTACCCATTCGGCCGCATCGATCGTGCCTTTTTCCAGCGCCTGGTAGATCTCGCCACCCGGGATGTTTTGCGGCACCCCACCAATGCGCTCGACCACCTTGCCGGCAAAACCGCCGACGCGGAACTTCAGGCCTTTGAAATCAGCCAGCGACTTGATCTCCTTGCGGAAGAAACCACCCATCTGCGCGCCGGTGTTGCCGCCGGGGAAGTTGACGATGTTGTAGGCCTTGTAGAACTCGCGCATCAGCTTCAGGCCGTTGCCCTCGTACATCCAGGCTGTCATCTGGCGGCTGTTCAGACCGAAGGGGATGGCGCAGCCCAGAGCAAAGGTCTCGTCCTTGCCGAAGAAGTAATAGGGCGCCGTGTTAGCGCACTCGACGGTGCCGTTCTGCACGCCATCGACCACGCCGAAGGCG
>JANOBL010000618.1:0-9168 GCA_031411635.1 Betaproteobacteria bacterium | reverse complement strand
GAAGCTCATCAGCGCGGCCAGGCCCAGCTCGGCCCGGTTTTGTTCAGCCGACTGAAACGCCCGGCCGTATTGCTGCATCAGCCACAGGCCCAGCGCCAAAAAGCCCAGCGCCGGCAGCAGTTCGGCCACATAGCCGATGCGTGCATCCAGCGGCACAAGCTGCGCCGCAAAGCTGACGGTCAGCGACACCGCCAGCAGCGCCAGCAGGCTGGCCATCGGCCAGAACTGGCGGCTGTTCTTGCGCCTGGCTTCGACCAGGTAAAAGACCGCGGCGGTGACGATCTGCGCGGTCAGCAGCACCGACCACACACCTGCCGCCATGTACAAATGCGATGGCCCGGCGGCCACCAGCGACAACGGCATCAGCAGGCATTGCGCCGGCAGGCTGCGGTTCAGCCAGGGCAGGCGGTGGCCGGCATAGCGCATCAAAAACTGCACCGCAGCCAAGGTGATGAAGCTCATCAGCGCGGCCAGGCCCAGCTCGGCCAGGCCGTTGTTCACCGGCAGCGCCGACACCCACAGCCGTGCCAGCAGCAGGGCCCAGCCCACCATCAGCGCGCCAAAGTAGGCCAGGTAGCTTTGGGCCCGGTTGAACCAGCCCATCACGAACATGAAGCTGCCCATCAGCACCAGGGCGCCGCTCAGCACCTCGGGCAGGCGGATCGCAAACACCATGCGCCGCACATGCTGGCCGGCCATCAGCTCGTAGGGGCCAAACTCCAGCTCGGACAAACCACCGGCACGCTGGCGCGAGCTGACTTCGTCGATCGCATAACCCTTGACCCGCAGGTCCAGTGCATTGGCGCCGGTGCGCAGCAAACCGGTGGGCACCGGCACAAGCTGGGGCCGGTGGCAGTTGCGGGTGACCGGCTCGTCAAAGCGGCCCCCCTCGTGGATCAACTGGCCGTTCAGCCGCACCTGCAGCACGTTGCAGGCGCGCTCGACATACAGGCCGTACAGCGGGGCTTCTGCGTCGGCCGGGCCGCGCAGCGATGGCAAATCCAGCGCCACGCGGTACCACACCACGCCGCGCTGGCCGGGGCGCTGGGTGGTCCAGTCATCGGGCAGCGTGGTGCGGCGGGCCTGGCCCCAGGCGGGCGCGGCGTCGGGGCTGGTGGATGCACTGTCGGCCACCGACACCGCCTCCTTCAAGCGCAGCACCAAGGCCTGGGCCGGCAGCGCCAGGCCCAACAGCAGCAGCGTGGTCAGCCACCGCACGGTGGTTGCGCGCCGGCAGAGACAAATGGAGAGGAACGCTGCGCAAGACACGGGCATGGCAATCCATTGTGTGGCACCCACTGCCGGGTGGTTCGTCGGAGAATCCGGGCGTTAAACCACTTTGTTGCACGCTTGCTGCAGGTATTGCCCGTGATTCTTCGCCACATCTTCGAGCCCACCGACAACACCCGCCTGGCCCATCTGAGCGGGGCCTTCGACGCCCATTTGCGCAACATCGAGGCGGCGCTGGCGGTGCGCATCAGCCGGCGCGACGCCGCTTTCCGGGTGGAGGGGCCACGCGCCGATGCTGGCCGGGCGCTGACGCTGCTGCAAACGCTGTATGCCAAGGCCGCCAGGCCGATCCCGGCCGAGGCCTTGCAGCTCGCCCTGGTGGAGGCACGAAGCCTGCCCACCACCGCCGACACGGCGCCGCTGCCACCGGGCGCCGAGTTGATCAAGCTGCACACCCGGCGCAACGATTTGCGCGGCCGCACGCCCAACCAGGTGCAATACCTGCACAACATCCTCAGCCACGACATCACGTTTGGCATCGGCCCGGCCGGCACCGGCAAAACCTTTCTGGCGGTGGCCTGCGCGGTGGACGCACTGGAGCGCAGCGGCGTGCAGCGCATCGTGCTGACCCGCCCGGCGGTGGAGGCGGGTGAGCGGCTGGGCTTTTTACCGGGTGACCTGGCGCAAAAGGTCGATCCCTACCTGCGCCCGCTGTACGACGCGCTGTACGACTTGATGGGCTTTGACCGGGTCACGGTGGCGTTTGAAAAAGGTCTGCTGGAGATTGCGCCATTGGCCTTCATGCGCGGCCGCACGCTGAACCATTCGTTTGTGATCCTGGACGAAGCGCAAAACACCACGCCCGAGCAGATGAAGATGTTTTTGACGCGCATCGGCTTTGGCGCGCGCGCGGTGGTTACCGGCGATGTCAGCCAGGTGGATTTGCCACGCGGGGCCAGCAGCGGTTTGGTCGATGCGGCGGGTGTGCTGGATGGCGTGCCCGGCATCGCGTTTTCGCGTTTCACGTCGGCCGACGTGGTGCGCCACCCGCTGGTGGCACGCATCGTCGAGGCTTATGACGCGGCGCGGCCGGCGGCGGACGCGGTGTGAGCGGCCGTGTGACCCGCCCCCCTTTGAGCCTGTCGCTGCAGTTTGCCGATGCTCGACACCGGGCGCTGCTGCCGCGCCACAAGCTGCAACGCTGGTTGCGTGCCGCGCTGGACGCACCGGCCGAGCTGACGGTGCGCATCGTCGGCGATGAAGAAGGCCAGGCCCTGAACCGCGACTACCGCGCCAAGGACTACGCCACCAATGTGCTGACCTTCGATTACGAACAATCCCCGGTGGTGGTGGCCGATCTGGTGCTGGCGGCCGGGGTGGTTGAGCGTGAAGCGGCAACGCTGGGCATCCCGGTGGCGCATCACTACGCGCATCTGCTGGTGCACGGCGTGCTGCATGCGCAGGGTTTTGACCATGAGGCCGAGGACGACGCGATGCTGATGGAGCGGCGGGAGAGTGAGGTTTTGTTGGGCTTGGGGTTGCACGATCCCTATGCGCTTTGAGTCGGAGGAAGGATGGACGAGCATGCACCAGCGACGGCAAACAAGGCCTTGAGTGACGAGGTGCTGCTCAGGATCGGCCGCAACGTGCTGTTGTTCCAGCAGATCGAAGGCTTGCTGAAATTTCTGGTTGTCCATTGCCGCGCCGACGGCACGGCAAAGAATTTCGTTGCGCGCCATCAGGATCGGCTAGAGAAGTCGCAAACGCAGACGATGGGCACTTTGGTCAGGCAGTACGCCGATGGTCTGCTGTCCGATGCGGGTGAGCCAAGCCCCGAGCCAGACGAGCCCGGCGAGGGCTGGATCTCGTTCACATTCAAGACATCTGGGGACAGTGACTTCTACGAAACCCAGCGCGCCGACATGAAGGTGATGGTGGAAGAGCGAAATCACTTGGTCCATCACTTTCTGCCGCTGTGGCGACCAAATTCTGCGGAGGGTTTGGCCGAGGCCTTGGCTTACCTGGACAAGCAGCGCGACAAGGTGCTCCCGATGTTCGAACACCTCAAAACTGTCAGCCAGTCACTCCGGACGGCACGCTTGGCCGCTGCATCACTGATAGGTTCTGAGGAATTTGAAAGTGAATTTGAGCTGTCCTGGCTTCAGCAAAGCTCGTTGGTCGCCTTGCTTCGTGAAGTTGCTGTTCAAAAGGCGCGTGCCGATGGCTGGGCCTATCTTGCCGATGCCGGCTGGATCGCACGGGCTCAGGAAGCCGACGCGGTGATCAACATGAAGGCACGCTACGGTCACGCCACGCTCAAACGGCTGCTGATCGCAACGGAACTATTTGACGTGTTTGACCAGCCACTGCCGCGCGGCGGGGTCAGGACGATTTACCGCTTGCGCAGCGCAGAGCCGGCGCAATCTAGGCTCATCCGCGAGCCTGGCTCACCAAGTCCGCCAACAACTTGACGCCGATCGGTGGTTCAGGCACCACCAGCGGCGGCAGCAACACCGGCTTTCGGCCGCTCCACTGGGCTGCACCCGTTGCGAGCAGGGCCTGGAGGCCGTGAGCCAACGGCGCAGGCGCACCGAAGGTGCCCGCAACCGACTTGGGTTGTTCAAAATCACCATCAGTCCCTGCACATCCTGCTCCGGCCTCACCCCAGCCGCAACTTGCGCGCCGCCTCCAGCGCAAAATAAGTCAGCACCCCATCCGCGCCCGCGCGCTTGAAGGCCAGCAGCGATTCCATCATCACCGCGTCATGGTCCAGCCAGCCGTTGGCCGCCGCCGCCTTGAGCATCGCGTACTCGCCGCTCACCTGGTAGGCAAAGGTGGGCACGCGAAACTCGTCTTTCACCCGCCGCACGATGTCCAGGTAGGGCATGCCGGGTTTGACCATCACCATGTCGGCGCCCTCGGCGATGTCCAGCGCCACCTCGCGCAGCGCCTCGTCGCTGTTGCCGGGGTCCATCTGGTAGGCCTTTTTGTCGCTTTTGCCCAGGTTGGCGGCCGAGCCCACCGCGTCGCGGAACGGGCCGTAAAAGGCGCTGGCGTACTTGGCGCTGTAGGCCATGATGCGGGTGTGGATGTGGCCGCCGGCTTCCAGCGCTGAGCGGATCGCGCCGATGCGGCCGTCCATCATGTCGCTGGGTGCAACGATGTCCACGCCGGCTTCGGCCTGCACCAGCGCTTGTTGGGTCAGCACCGCCACCGTGGCGTCGTTCAGGATGTAGCCCACGTCATCGAGCAGGCCATCCTGGCCGTGGGAGGTAAACGGGTCCAGCGCCACATCGGTCAGCACACCCAACTGCGGAAAGCGGTCTTTCAGCGCCCGCACCGCACGTGGCACCAGGCCGTCGGGGTTGGTGGCCTCGCGGCCGTCGGCCGTCTTCAGCGCCGGGTTGATCACCGGAAACAGCGCCAGCACCGGCACGCCCAGGTCCACGCATTGCTCGGCCAGCGGCAGCAGCCGATCGATCGTCAGCCGCTGCACACCTGGCATGCTGGCCACGTCCTGGCTTTGCTGCTGCCCGTCCAGCACAAACACCGGAAAGATCAGGTCGCTTGCATGCAGCCGGTTCTCGCGCACCAGCTCGCGGGTGAAAGCGTCGCGGCGCAGCCGGCGCGGGCGGCTGGCGGGGAATGCGGGCGGGCGGGGTATGGCCATGGCGCGGGGGTTCCTTGGGGCGGGCGGGTTGGGCCGGCAAGCGTAGCCGCAAGCCGGTGTTTGGCACAAAAAAATCCTCGTTTGTCCGTAAGAACACCCGGTTTGCAGACGAAATCGATCTGCTAATATCGTTTTCGGGTGCTGTGCTGCAAGGTGTGGTACCTCCTGCTTTTCCTCCCTGAGCAGGTGCCTTGGCGCTTAACAGCGTAAAGGCTTGCCGCCCCGGTCCTGGTGACCGGGGTATTTTTTTGGCCTGCCGATAATGGCGCCATGGACACCGCCTACCTCTGGATCAAGGCCTTTCACCTCGTCTTTGTCGCTAGCTGGTTTGCCGGGCTGTTTTACCTGCCGCGCATCTTTGTCAACCTGGCCATGGTGCCGGCCGACAGCCATGCCGAGCGTGAGCGCCTGCTGCTGATGGCGCGCAAGTTGTACCGCTTTGCCAACCTGCTGATGCTGGTGGCGCTGGCGCTGGGCTTCTGGCTCTGGCTGGGTTTTGGCGCGGCGCGGTTTGTGGGTGGAGGTGCCGGCAGCGGGGGTGGTTATTGGCTGCATGCCAAGCTGCTGTTGGTGGTGCTGGTGATCGGCTACCTGCATGTTTGCCGGGGCCATTTGCGGCGCTTCGAGCAAATGCGCAACCAGCGCAGCCACCGCTGGTTCAGGGTTTTCAACGAGGTGTCGGTGCTGCTGTTTGCCGCCATCGTGGTGTTGGCGGTGGTCAAGCCGTTTTGAGCTGAACCCGAGCGCTATGCGGGCAACTGGCGCCGGTGACCGCAGCTCGGCCGTGCCGCTGGCGCTGGCCTGGGCCGCGCTGATCATCTACGCCAGCCTGTTTCCGTTCAGCGGCTGGCGCTGGCCGCCGGGCATGCTGGCCTGGGAGCTGCTGCGCCTGCCCTGGCCGCGCTATTTCATCCCGTTTGACATCACCAGCAACCTGCTGGCCTACGGGCCGCTGGGCTTGCTGGTGTGCATCGCCAGGCTGCGCCATGGCGCCGGCCTGGCGCTGGCGTTGGCCAGCGCGGTGCTGGCGGGGGCCGGCTTGTCGTATGCGATGGAAGTCACCCAGCACCTGCTGCCGCAGCGGGTGCCCTCGGCGCTGGACTGGGTGCTCAACAGCGGCGGCGCCAGCCTGGGTGCGCTGCTGGCTGCGCTGATCCGCCGCCTGGGCCTGCTGCGCCAATGGCAGGCCGCACGTGAGCGCTGGCTGGACCGGGGCAACGGCGGCGCGCTGGCGCTGCTGGTGCTGTGGCCGGTGGCGCTGCTGTTTCCAACCCCGATGCCACTGGGTGTGGGCCAGGTGGGCGAGGTGTTGCGGATCTGGCTGGTCGACGGCCTGGCCGATGTGCCCTGGGCCAAGCCGCTGTGGGCCTGGCTGGACTCGGCCGCCGGGCCGACGCAGGCCTTGTCGCCGCTGGTGGAGGCGCTGGCGGTGGCGCTGGGGCTGTTGGCGCCTTGCCTGCTGGCGTTTGCCGCGTCGCGCCCGGGCTGGCACCGGCTGGGCCTGGCGCTGGGCCTGGCGGCGTTGGGGGCGGCGGCCACCACGATGTCCACGGTGCTCAACTTTGGCCCCGAGCATGCGCTGGCCTGGCGCACGCCGGGCGCCTCGGCAGGCATGGTCGTGGCCTTGATGCTGGCGCTGGCGCTGGCCTGGCTGCCCGGCCGGCTGGCCGGGGCACTGGCGCTGGTGGCCACCACCGGCCTGGTGGTGCTGGTGCATTCCGCCCCCACCGACCCGTACTTTGCGCAAAGCCTGCAAGGTTGGGAGCAGGGGCGGTTTGTGCGCTTCCACGGCCTGGCGCAATGGGTGGGCTGGCTGTGGCCGTACGCCACGCTGGCCTGGCTGCTGGGGCGCTTGGGCACACGTTGAGTCTTCGGTCGAATTGCGGGTTTTCCCGGATCCTTACAATCGGGCGGCTATGAGCTATTACCGCCACCACATCTTTTTCTGCCTCAACCAGCGCAGCAACGGCGAGGCCTGTTGCGCCGCGCAAGGCGCCCAGGCCGCGTTTGACCACTGCAAGAAGTTGGTCAAGTCCCAGGGCCTGGCAGGCCCCGGCGGGGTGCGCGTCAACAAGGCTGGTTGCCTGGACCGCTGCGCCGGTGGCCCGGTGGCGGTGGTCTACCCGGAAGAGGTCTGGTACACCTTTGTCGATGCCAGCGATGTTGATGAGATCGTTGAATCGCACCTGAAAAACGGCCGCGTGGTAGGGCGGCTGCGGCTGGCGCCCGACATCGGCCGTTGACGCCCTGGCCGCTGGCTGCTGCGGTGGCCGCGATGTTTTTCCCTGCGCTGTTTGCGCGACCCTCCCCCCGAATCCCGATGAAACGACTGATTGCCTTTGTGCTGGCCGCCGCCAGCGTAGCCGCCGCACTGGCGCAAGCCCCGCAACCACCCGAGGTGGCGGCCAAGACCTATTTGCTGCTGGACCTGGCCAGCGACCAGACCCTGGCCGAGCGTGCCGCCGATGCCCAGGCCGATCCGGCCTCGCTGACCAAGCTGATGACGGCCTGGCTGGTGTTCGATGCGCTGAAAGCCAGGAAACTGACGCTGGAGCAGACGCTGCCGGTGTCGCTGCGCGCCTGGGGCGAGCGCAAGGGCGCTGGCTCGCTGATGTTCATCGACCCGAAGATGACACCCAAGGTGGACGAGTTGCTGCGCGGCATGATTGCCGTCTCGGGCAACGACGCAGCGGTGGCGCTGGCCGAGGGCGTGGCCGGCTCGCTGGACGTTTTTGTCGCGATGATGAACCGCCAGGCCTTGGCCTGGGGTTTGAAGAACACCCAGTTCAAGAACGTCACTGGGCTGACCGAAGCCGGCCATTACAGCTCGGCACGCGACCTGGGCACGATCGCCGCCCATGTGGTGCGCGACTTTCCTGAAAACTACGCCACCTACTACGCGCTGCGCAACTACACGTTCAACAATATCAAGCAGGACAACCGCAACATGCTGCTGGGCCGCGATCCAGCGATCGACGGCATGAAGACCGGCTACACCGATGCCGCAGGCTATTGCCTGATCGCCAGCGCCCAGCGCGACATGCCCAGTGGCAAGCGCCGGCTGATCAGCGTGGTGATGGGCGCGGCATCACGCGAGGGCCGGGCCAGCGAGAGCCAGAAGCTGCTGAACTGGGGCTACACCGCCTGGGATGCGGTGCGTTTGTTCGAGGCCGGCAAGCCGGTGGCCCAGGTGCCGGTGTGGAAAGGCCAGCAGCCCACGGCCGCGCTGGGTGCTGCCCAGGCCATGGTGGTGACGGTGCCCAAGGGCGAGGGCGAGCGGCTGAAGACCACCGTCTCGCGCACCGATCCGCTGGTGGCGCCGCTGACCTTGGGGCAACGTGTGGGCAGCTTGGACGTGACCACCGCCGGTGGTGCCAAAGTGGCCAGCCTGCCGTTGGTGGTGCTGGCGCCGGTGGAGCAGGCCGGGCTGTTGGGCCGGGCCTGGGACTCGATCCGGCTGTGGATCAAGTGAGCCTGCAATAGCCGATGCCGCGCCAAGCCATCCGCCCGCCCTTGGGCTAAGCTGGACGCTGGCTATTTGAGGATCACCATGCCCAACTCCCCCCTTGCGCTGCCCGACACGCTGTGCCACCTGAACGGCCAGACCCTGCCGCTGTGCGATGCCAAGGTGTCGGTGCTGGACCGGGGTTTCATCTTCGGCGATGGTGTCTACGAGGTGATCCCGGTCTACGGCCGGCGGCTGTTTCGCTTCGACGAGCACATGGCGCGGCTGACGCGCAGCCTGGGCAAGCTGCGCATCGTCAGCCCGCACACGCGGGATGGCTGGCTGGCGCTGGTGCGTGAGCTGGTGGCGGCGCAGCCGTCGGATGATCAGCTTGTCTATCTGCAGATCACCCGCGGTGTGGCGCTGCGCGACCATGTGATGCCCGAGGGCATCACGCCCACGGTGTTTGCGATGACCAGCGCGATGAAGCCACCGTCGGCCGAGATGCGCCACCACGGCGTGACCTGCATCAGCGCACGGGATTTCCGCTGGGAGCGCGGCGACATCAAGAGCGTGTCGCTGCTGGGCAATGTGCTGGCGCGCCAGATGTCGGCCGACCACGGCGCCACCGAGACCGTGATGTTCCGCGATGGCTGGTTGACCGAGGCCTCGGGCAGCAACGTCTGGGTGGCGCACGAGGGCGCGCTGCTGGGCCCGCCCAAGGGCGACCATGTGCTGGAAGGCATCCGCTACAACCTGCTGGCCGAGCTGTGCCAGGAAGTGGGCATCGCCTACAACCTGCGGCCGATTGCCGAGGCCGATG
>JANOBL010000617.1:0-7482 GCA_031411635.1 Betaproteobacteria bacterium | reverse complement strand
GTCGGGCACCATCGTGAAGATGACTTCGGCGTTTTGCGCCACCTCGGCGGCGCTGGCGCAAGGCCGTGCGGCCGATGCCGAGATGCTGTCCGGCAGCTTGCTGCGGGTGTGGACAAACAGGCTGTGGCCAGCGTTGAGCAGGTGCAGCGCCATGGGCGCGCCCATGAGCCCTAAGCCGATGAATCCGATGTTCATGGAAAGTCCTTTGGCGGGGGGAAGGGGAGGTGATAAGGTAGCGCTCCCAATTCTTGTCTCTTCTGCGATCCAAATCAAGCATCAGGGCACAGATCAGGTGCTGTGGCGGTCGATGATAGAAAAACCGATGTCGATCACCCGTTGGTCGACGCTGCGGCCCTCGGCCCGGTCGACGATGAACTGGGCGGCCTGCCGGCCAATCGCTGCGCCGTTGATGTGCACGGTGGTCAGCGCAGGGTGCAGATCGGCGGCAAATTCAAGATCACCAAAACCGATCAGTGCCAGCCGGCCGGGCACCGCGATGCCGCGGGCCAGCGCCTCGGTCATCACGCCCAGCGCCAGCAGATCGGAGCTGCAAAACACCGCGTCGATATCGGGCGCGGATTGCAGCAACTCGGCCAGCGCCAGCCGGCCGCGTTTCAGCGTGGTGGGCGCCGGCACCAGCACCACCGGCGCGGCACCCAGGCCCAGTGCCTGGGCGGTGGCCTGAAACGCCGCCAGCCGGCGGTTGGCGCGCTCATCGTCACCCGCCACCACGGCAAAGCGGCGCCGGCCTTTGCCATGCAGAAATTGCGCCACCGCATGGCCCACCTCGGCATGGGAGAAGCCCACCAGCATGTCGATCGGCGTGGGTGTCAAGTCCCAGGTCTCGACCACCGGGATGCCCGAGGCCAGCAGCCGGCGCCGGCCCTCGGTGGAATGCAGGATGCCGGTCAGCACAATGCCGTCCGGCCGGCGGCCGATGATGGCTTCCAGCAGCGCGTCCTCGCGGGTGCCGGCGTAGCCCGCCTGGCCCAGCATCAACTGGTAGCCACGCTCGGCCAACGCCTCGGTCAAGGACTGGATGGTCTCCAGAAACACCGGGCCCGAGATCGTTGGCACCACGGCAGCCACCAGCCGGCTGCGGGTGGAGGCCAGGCCGCCGGCCAGCAGGTTGGGCACATAGCCGGTGCGGGCCACCGCGTCGGTTACCTTCTTCAACACCTCGGCCGACACCTGGGCGGGTGTGTTCAAGGCCCGCGACGCGGTGATCGGCGCCACGCCGGCCAGCTTGGCCACGTCGTGCAAGGTAACGGCGCCACTGCCACGCCGGGTTTTGCGGGGCGGGGCCGGGTTGCTGGTCATGGGGCATTCTAGGGCCATGGCAGCGCTACCGCATGCGCTGCCTCGGGCCTAGTGTCAAACGGCTCAACCCGGCGCGGTTGGCATGGACCAGCGCAAACCGGCAAACCGCGCAAAGTCGCGGTCAAAGCTCAGCAACTCGGCGTCATGCTCGATCGCCAGTGCTGCCAGGTGCGCATCGGACACCAGGTTGCCGCCCTGGCCAGCGCCCAGCAGCAAGCGGCCCAGCACTGCCGCATGGCGGGCGGTGGGCACCAGTGGCACGGTGCCAGGGTGGTCCAGCCAGCGGTGCAACACCTCCAGCGCCTGATCCACCGACAACGGCTTTGGCAGGATGCCCGGCCGTGTGGCCAGCCGCAAAAAACCCAGCAGCGCTGCCCAGGCCATGCCCACCCGGCCTTCGGCATAGGCATCACGCAGCGCCTGGTGGGCTGCGGCATGCTGCGGCGCGGCCGTGTTGACGGCATACAGCAGCACATTGACATCGGGCAGTTTCACGCCGATTTTTCCGGTCCCGCATGCTGGGCGGCAAGCGCCTGGTCTTCCAACTGGTCGGCCAAGGCCATTGCCTTGGTCAAGTCCACCAACGGCGCACCCATGTCAAAACAAGGCCAATCGGGCGGCTGGCGCTGCGCGTTGGCCACCGGCGCCAACCCGGCGCGCACGGCGTCGTTCAAGGTCGTCTTGAAGGGCTTGCCGCTGCGGTAGGCCATGTCGGTCAGCAGCGACTTGACATCGGGATCCAAGGTGACAGTGGTGCGCATCGAATGACTCCAAAAGCATCATGATGCTATCCAGTTTGATGCATTGGTGCAATGTCGGTGGTTGGCAGACGGGCAAACCGCGCATGCTTCAATCCTGGATTTGCTTTTGCCGGACGTTCCGCATGACCGCCATTCACCCACCACCACCGCCTGCCAACGGCCCTGCCACCCCCACGCTGCTGGCCGTCGATTGGGGCAGCACGGCGCTGCGCGGTGCGCTGCTGGCCGCCGATGGCAGGGTGCTGGCCGAGCATGCGGCGCCACGTGGCCTGCTCAGCATCCTGCCCGGCGGCTGGGCAGCCGCGTTTGATGCGGAATTCGGCGCCTGGCGAGCTGCCCATCCCGGCCTGCTGTGCCTGATGGCCGGCATGGTGGGCAGCCGCCAGGGCTGGGTGGAGGCGCCGTACTGCGCCTGCCCGGCCGGCCTGGCCGATCTGGCGGCGCAGCTTTGTTGGATTCAGCCTGGCCAGGTGGCCATCGTGCCCGGCCTGTGCACCGATGTGGCCGGTGTGCCCGATGTGATGCGCGGCGAAGAAACCCAGGTGTTTGGCGCGCTGCTGCAGGCCGGCCTGCCGGCGGATGCCGACGCCACGCTGGTGCTGCCCGGCACGCACAGCAAATGGGTGACGGTTCAGGCCGGTTGCATCACCGGTTTTGCCACCCACATGACCGGTGAGTGTTACGCGCTGTTCCGCCAGCACTCGATGCTGGCGCGCACGCTGCCCGCCGATGACGAAACCTGGGTGCCCGAGGCTTTTGACAGCGGCGTGGCCACGGCCCAGACCCCCGGTGGCTTTCTGCACCACTTGTTTGCAGTGCGCAGCCTGGGCCTGTTCAACCGGCGGGACGGCCCGGCGCTGGCGGCGTATTTGTCGGGCCTGGTGATCGGCGAGGAGTTGCGCGCCCAGGCCGTGCCGGCCGGCCGGCAGGTGTTGGTGGTGGGCAGCCCGGCGCTGGCTGCGCGCTACCAGCGTGCATTGCTGCAGTTGGGGGTGGTAGCGCTGACTGTGCATGCGATGGCCAGTTGGCGCGGCCTGGCCGCTTTGGCGGGCACACTTGCGGCATGACTGAATCCTTGACTCCTCCCGGCGCGGCAGCCCGCCTGGCCCAGGCGATGCAGGCGCTGCCACTGGTGGCCATCCTGCGTGGCCTGCACCCGGACGAGGCGCTGGCGGTGGGCCAGGCGCTGGTGGATGCCGGCTGGCGCCTGATCGAGGTGCCGCTGAACTCACCGCAGCCGCTGCGCAGCATCGAAGCGCTGGCGCGCGCGCTGCCGCAGGCGCTGGTGGGCGCCGGCACGGTGCTGAACCTGGCCCAGGTGCGGGCGGTGGCCGATGCCGGCGCCGGGCTGGTGGTATCGCCCAATGCCGATGCGGCGGTGATCAGCGAGGCGGTACGTCTAGGCCTGGTCTGCCTGCCCGGCGTGGCCACGCCCACCGAGGCCTTTGCCGCGCTGGCGGCCGGCGCCCATGGGTTGAAATTGTTTCCGGCCGAGTTGGTGACACCCGCAGTGCTGAAGGCGCTGCGCGCGGTGCTGCCGGCTGGCACATTGACCTTGCCAGTGGGCGGCATCACGCCCGACAACATGGCGGCCTACCGCGCGGCCGGCGCGGCCGGTTTTGGCATCGGCTCGGCGCTGTACAAACCCGGCAGCACAGCGGCGCAGGTGGCGGCTCAAGCCCAGCGGTTTGCAGCGGCCTGGCACGCCGCCGGATGACGCCCGACGCCACGCCGGTGAATGCCGGCAAGGCCACCAACCCTGGCAACGCCGGCAGCTCCGGCAACGCCATGCGCCTGATGCTGCTTGCCACGATGGCGATGTGGGGCGGCAACCTGTCGGTGGTCAAGCTTCTGATCGAGCGCTTTGACCCGATGTGGGTGTCCACGCTGCGCATGGTGGTGGCCAGCGCCGGCTTGCTGGTGATCGTGCGCTGGCGTGGCCTGGCCTGGCCCCGGCTGGATCGGCACCAGGCCGGCTTGCTGCTGGCCTGCGGCGTGCTGATGGTCTACCTGAACCAGATCACGTTCACCTTGGGCGTGCAGCGCACGGCTGCGGCCAATGCGGCGCTGATCATTGCGCTGAACCCGCTGGTATCGGCGCTGATGGCCGCCGTGCTGCTGGGCGACCGGCTCACCCCCGCCCGGCTGGCCGGCGTGGTGCTGGGCTTTGGCGGCGTGGCAGCGGTGGTGCTGCACCAGCCCGGCGCTGCGCTCGGCAGCGGCAGCCTGGGCGATTTGCTGGTGCTTGGCTCGGTGATCAGTTGGGTGAGTGCTGGCTTGCTGGTGCAGCGGCTGGCGCGGCAACTGGATTCGGCGATGGTCAGCACCCTGGTGTTTGTGATCGGCACGCTGCTGTTGCTGTTGCACCTGGCGCTGGACCCAACGCGGCTGCGGCCCGACCCGGCCCAGTTCACGCTGGGCCTGGCGTTGCTGCTGATTTTCTCCGGCCTGCTGGCCAGCGCGGTGGGCGCGCTGGTGTGGAACCGTGCACTCACCACGCTGGGCGTGGCGCGCACCGCGCTGTACGCCTACTGGGTGCCGATCTTTGGCGTCGGCTTTGCGGTGTTGGTGCTGGGCGAGCCGCTGACGGTATGGCATGGCGTGGGGCTGGCGGGTGTGCTGTCCGGCACCTGGCTGGGCACGCGTGCGCACTGACGGCACACTGCCAGCACCCCAGCCCCACCTGAAAAGGCCACGCCATGAAAAGTCTGCGCCAGCAAATCCTGCCCGTGATGCTCTGCGCCACCAGCCTGGCCACCTGGGCCGCGCCCGACGCCAAGCTGCTGGCCGCCGCACGCGCCGCCGAGCCGGCCCTGATCCAGTCGCTGAAGGACATGGTCAGCATCGAATCGGGCACGATGGACGCGCCCGGCCTGGGCAAGCTGGCCGACTATGCCGAGGCCCGCCTCAAAGCCCTGGGCCTGCAGGTGGAGCGGCGCAAGCCCAGCGCCAACCTGGGCGATGTGCTGGTGGGCCGGCTCAGCGGCAACGGCAGGCGCAAGCTGATGCTGATCGCCCACATGGACACCGTTTACTGGCCCGGCACCTTGGCCAGCCAGCCGATCAAGCAGGACGGCAACCGGCTCTACGGCCCCGGCATTGCCGACGACAAGGGCGGCATGGCGGTGATCCTGCATGCGCTGGCCATCCTGCGCGATGCCGGCTGGGCCGATTACGCGCGTCTGACGGTGTTGTTCAACAGCGACGAAGAATCGGGCTCGGGCGGCTCGGGTGAGCTGATTGCCGCGCTGGCCGACGAGCACGATGTGGTGCTGTCTTACGAGCCCACCGGCGCCAAGGACGTGGCCAAGGTTGAAGGGGTGCTGTTGGCCGCTGCCGGCGCCACCTTGCTGACGATGGACGTGACCGGCCGTGCCTCGCATGCCGGCGCCGCACCCGACCTGGGCCGCAATGCGCTGGTGGAGCTGGCCCACCAGGTGGTGAGCAGCCGCGACATTGCCAAAACCATCCCCGGCGCGCAGCTCAACTGGACCATCATGCAGTCGGGCAAGACCCGCAACCAGATCCCCGACACCGCCCAGGCCATGGCCGATGTGCGGCTGACCGCCGCCGGCGCATCCGAGTTACTGGTGTCCGCCTTGCGCGCCAAGGTGGCCGCCAACCAACTGGTGCCCGACACCCGCATCAACATCTCGATCGGCGCGGGCCGGCCGCCATTTGTGGGCGGCGAGCGCACCTTGGCATTGGCCAAAAAAGCGCAAGCCATCTACGCCGAGCTGGACGGCCGGCCGCTGGCGCTTGTGCCCGGCACCGGCGGTGGCACCGACGCCGGTTTTGCCAACCGGTCCGGCAAGGCAGCGGTGCTGGAAAGCCTGGGCCTGCCGGGCTGGGGCTACCACGCCAAGGACGAGTACATCGAGATCGATGCCATCGTGCCGCGGCTGTACCTGAGCACGCGGTTGCTGATGGATTTGGCGCGGGAGTAACAAGCCCCTTCCCCCTTTGAGGGGGAAGGTTGGGATGGGGGTAGCGATGCCAGAGTCTGCGCAGCCACGCCTCGAGCCACCCAATCACGATTTGTAATAAACGATCTGGTGCGTGGTGGCCAGCAGCGCACCGGCCTCGCTCCACAACTGGCCGCTGTGGTCAAAAAAGCCGTTGCCAAAGCCCTGGCCCTGGGCCTGGCCCAGCAGCCAGCCACTGCCCACCTCGGCAAGCTGCGCCGCATCGGCATGAAAGTACACCGTCATCGACACCGTGCCCAGCGGCACCATCGTGGCGCGGCGCAGCCACACGCGCGGGAAGAACAGATCGGCCAGCGCCGCCAGCGAGGTAAAGCCCAGCGGCCGGGGTGGATCGTCGCGCAGCCAAAGCTGGCTCAGGCTGGGGCCGCCCTGGCCGTCCCAGCGGGCCGGCACGCTGCCGGTGATCGGCCGCATCTGGTAGCGGTCCAGCCAGGCCACGCCGCGTGCCGGGCGCCGGCCCGGTGGCACGCTGGCCGGCGCGGGGGCGCTGGGCATCAGCGCCTCATGCCCGCCCCAGGTGCTGCGGCGGATGGCCGTCACTACCGTGGCCGTGGTGCTGATGTGCGCGGCGCCGTGCTCATCGGTGTGGCCCAGCGTCACCGTCCAGTGCTGGGTGGACCGGTTGGTGCGTTGTGCCACGGCACGCGCCTGGAACGGCCCGGCGGGCATCGCGCCGGCAAAGTTAACGGTCAATGCGATCGGATCGCCCAAACGGTGAGGCTGCTGCATCACCGTTTGCAGCGCCATCGCGGCGGTGATGCCGCCGTAAGGCCCCACCATGTTCCAGTAGGCCGGGCTGGTGTTGCCGGCCAGGTGGCCGTCGGCTTGGGGGATCAGGTGCAGGGCTTGGTCGAAGGGGTGTTGGTCCATGGCGTGCCAGTGTGCCGCCCGGCAAAGCGGTAGGCAGTCGTCTTGGTGACGAGGCTGATACCTGCCAACGCCAATGCACGCCGGCCGGCGCACGATGTTTTGGACGCCGCGATTTCGGGGCTGATCAGTAGCGCTTACAGCGTGGCCGAGCACAGCCTGCTGGTGCTGTCTTAATCCCCTCGAATTCGGGGCTGATCAGTAGCGCTCTCGGATGATGGAAAGCGTTTAACCACGGTCTTAATCCCCTCGAATTCGGGGCTGATCAGTAGCGACCGAGTACATTTCCTGGGCGAATCTGGGGAAGTCTTAATCCCCTCGAATTCGGGGCTGATCAGTAGCGCGAGGCGAATGGCTGGTCGTCGAATCATGTCTTAATCCCCTCGAATTCGGGGCTGATCAGTAGCGCTCGACAACCGACGGGCCGTCGTGGCCTACGGTCTTAATCCCCTCGAATTCGGGGCTGATCAGTAGCGAAGAAAGGACTTGTTGAGCAGTGAATCGCAGGTCTTAATACCATCGAAGTCGGGGCTGAGCAGTAGCGTTTC
>JANOBL010000616.1:0-1808 GCA_031411635.1 Betaproteobacteria bacterium | reverse complement strand
CCACCACAAGGTGATCGAGAACCCGCACGTCCACCAACGCCAAAGCGGTCTTCAACGTCTGTGTGAGGAACTCGTCGGCGCGGCTGGGCTCGACAGATCCTGAGGGGTGGTTGTGCGCCTTATGTGCCCCGAACCGTTATGTGCCCGAGCTCTCAGCGCGTCTGGGTGGATGGGCCAACTTCGCCGTCGCCGAGGCACATAACTGCGCCGTCAGGCCCAGCATGACATCTCCCTCAACTTGGTAGACAGGAGATTGTTTATGCTGGAACGCTACTTCCACCGGCCCGTCACTGCGGACCGCATCCGGGCGCTCTGGCTGGGGCCACAGATCGAGCGCTACGTCGGCTGGCTCGAAGCTCGACGGGCATCGAGCGCCTCGGTCTTGCGGCACGTGAGCACGCTGCGCCACTTCAACCAATTCGTGTGCACTCGCGGCGTTACCTCGCCCGAGCAATTGCCGGCGCACATACAACCGTTCATCGACGAGTGGATGCGCGCCAAGGCTCCAAGCCGCCTCAGCAAGGCAGCGCGTGGCGCGGTGCTCGCCAACGCCCAGGTGCCGGTCGAGCAGCTGCTCGAGCTCATCGTGCCGGGGTTTGCGAGGGTTCGGCACCGCGTCGCGACGCCCTTCATGGCAAGCGTGCCAGGGTTCTTCCCGTTCCTGCGTGAAGAGAGAGGATTGCGGCCCGAGACCTGCGCTGGCCGTGCCGTCGAACTGCGCAAGTTCGAAGCGTTTCTGCATCGAAGTGATGTCGGCCTGTCCGACCTCTCGCCGGCGCTGCTGGGTCGTTACGTCGCCGAACGCGCGAAGTCACTTGTCCCCACCAGCTTGCATGACTGCACGGGCGCCTTGCGTGTCTTTCTGCGCTACCTGCATCGGGAGAACATCATTCCGGCCGACATCACCCGCGCACTGCCGCGCGGGCGCAAGTACAAGCAGTCATCTCTGCCGCGTGGCCTCCCATGGGCTGATGTCCAGAGGATTCTTGATGGCGTCGACCGCCGATCTGCCGTGGGCAAGCGTGACTACGCCGTGCTGATGCTGCTGGCCAGCTACGGCCTGCGCGCGCGCGAGGTTGCAGCCTTGGAACTGGACGACCTGGACTGGGCGCACTCGCAACTGAAGGTGCCGGCACGCAAGGGCGGGCACTCGTCCATCTACCCACTGTCGGCAAGTGTTGGCGAAGCCGTCATCGACTACCTGCGTGCCGGCCGCCCTGCGGTCGATGACCGGCATGTCTTCCTGACCTCCAGGACGCCATTCGGCCCTATCAATCACTACAGCATCTCCAGGCTCGCGGCGCACTACATCGTCGCTGCCGGCATCAAGGTGCCGCGTCCAGGTTCGCACACGATGCGCCACAGTTGCGTGCAGCGGCTGGTCGAGTCGGACGTTGCCTTCAAGGCGATCGGCGACTACGTCGGCCACCGCCGTGCGGAGTCGACGCTCGTCTATGCCAAGGTGGCGCTGCACCGCTTACGCCAGCTAGCAATCGGCGATGCGGAGGAGGCGCTATGAGGGCCGCATGGTGTGGTTTCAGCAGCCCGTTGGCTGGCGACATTGAGCGCTATCTCAGCGCCAAGCGCGCCATGGGCTGCAAGTTTGCCTCGGAGGACCGGAGCTTGCGGCTGCTTGACCGGTACCTCGTTGAACAACGGGTCTCTTCGCTCGGCGATGTGACCGGCGCATGTCTGGAGCAGTTCCTGGCATCGCGCGGCCGGGTCAGTGCGCGCGGCTTCAATCACCTGCTGGGTGTCGTGGGCCGGCTGTTCGACTGGATGGTCGACCAGCAGGTCCTCGTCGAATC
>JANOBL010000615.1:0-2425 GCA_031411635.1 Betaproteobacteria bacterium | reverse complement strand
GGATCAACGGATAGTTGGCGGCCTTGATGCCATGCTGCATCGCCAGATAAAGCGACGTGGGTGTCTTGCCGCTGCGGCTGACGCCGAGCAGGATCACGTCGGCGCTGTCCAGGTTGCGCGACGATTGGCCGTCGTCATGCGCCAGCGAGAAATTGATCGCCTCGATGCGCTCGTCGTATTCACTGCTCTTGGCGGCATCCGAGAAGCGGCCCACCCGGTGGTTGCTCTTGACCCCAAACTCGATCTCCAGCGGCTCGACAAAGGTCTTGAACATGTCCAGCACCAGGCCGCCGCAATCGGACTCCACCAGCGTCTGCCGCACTTCGTCGTTGACCAGCGTGATGAAGACGATGGGCCGGCGCCCCTCGGCCACCGTCACCTGCTTGATCTCGTCGATCACCACCTGGGCCTTGGTCACGGTGTCGATGAAGGGCCGGCGCACATGGCGCGGCTTGGCCGGAAACTGCGCCAGGATCGAGTTGCCAAAGGTTTCGGCGGTGATGCCGGTGCCGTCCGAGACAAAGAACACGCTGCGATTGGGCATGGGGTGTCGGCCTTGGGCTGGCGTTCGGTCAGAGTTCAGGAATGATAGGGCTTCGTCCGTAGAATCAGCGCCCACGCGACCGATGAAGCGCAGCACCGCCCCTGATCCTGACCTGGACACTGACAAGTCATCCCCGATGTCCTCCTCTTGCCGACAAGTCGAAGCAACAAGCGCACGAGCAGATGAACGTCCGGGTGTCATTGGCTGGGCCGCCGCCGCCTGCCGGACAGCACCGATTTCCCACCCTCCCGGAGCTTTCCCATGTCATCCACCCCTGTGGCGGCCGCCCTGGCCATCCCGTTTGAACACCTGAGAATGACCGATGTCGAGGTGGTTGGTGGCAAAAACGCCAGCCTCGGCGAAATGATCAGCCAGTTGGCCGCCAGCGGCGTGCGTGTGCCCGGCGGCTTTGCCACCACCGCCCATGCCTTTCGCGCATTCCTCAACCATGGCGGCCTGACCGACAAGATCAATGCCCGGCTGGATGCGCTCGACACCGACGATGTCAATGCGCTGGCCGCCGCCGGTGCCGAGATCCGCCAGTGGGTGATCAACGCAGCGTTTCCGCCCGACTTCGACGCGGCGGTGCGGGCCTCGTTTGCCGCGCTGACCATCGATCACCCCGGTGCCAGCTTTGCAGTGCGCTCATCGGCCACCGCCGAAGACCTGCCCGATGCATCCTTTGCCGGCCAGCAGGAAACCTTTTTGAACGTGCATGGCATCGAGGATGTGCTGCACAAGATGAAAGAGGTGTTTGCCTCGCTCTACAACGACCGTGCGATCAGCTACCGGGTGCACAAGGGCTTTGCCCATGCCGAGGTGGCGCTGTCGGCCGGTGTGCAGCGCATGGTGCGGTCCGACCTTGGCTCGGCCGGCGTGATGTTCACGATCGACACCGAGTCAGGCTTCGAGGACGTGGTGTTCATCACCGCCAGCTACGGCCTGGGCGAGACGGTGGTGCAGGGCGCCGTCAACCCGGACGAGTTTTATGTGCACAAGCCGGCGCTGAAAGCCGGCAAGCTGGCGGTGATCCGGCGCAACCTGGGGTCCAAGCTGATCCGCATGGAATTTGCGCCCACCGAAGAGCGGCTGGCCACCGGCCGGCTGGTGCGCACCGTGGACAACCCGACCGAGCTGCGCAACCGTTTTGCGCTCAGCGATGACGAAGTCGCCGAGCTGGCGCGTTATGCGCTGATCATCGAAAAGCACTACGGCCGGGCGATGGACATCGAGTGGGGCAAGGACGGCGAAGACGGCCGGCTCTACATCCTGCAGGCCAGGCCCGAGACGGTGAAAAGCCAGGCCGCCGGCCAAGTGGAGCACCGCTACAAGCTGAAAGGGGGGCTTTCCCAAAGAAGCACGGTATTGGCCGAAGGCCGCGCGATTGGCCAGAAGATAGGCACCGGCCCGGTGCGCTTGGTGTCGAGCTTGAGCGAGATGGACAAGGTGCAGCCGGGTGATGTGCTGGTCACCGACATGACCGATCCAAACTGGGAGCCGGTGATGAAGCGGGCCTCGGCGATCGTCACCAACCGGGGTGGCCGCACCTGCCATGCGGCGATCATCGCGCGTGAACTGGGCATTCCGGCGGTGGTGGGCTGTGGGGATGCGACTGAAAAGCTGGCCGATGGTGCACTGGTCACCGTGGTTTGCAGCGAGGGCGATACCGGCTTCATCTACGACGGCCTGCTGGAGACCGAGGTCACCGAGGTCAAGCGTGGCGAGATGCCGGCCTGCCCGGTCAAGATCATGATGAACGTGGGCAACCCGCAACTCGCCTTCGACTTCGCGCAGATGCCCAATTCGGGCGTGGGTCTTGCGCGTCTCGAGTTCATCATCAACAACAACATCGGCGTTCATCCGAAGGCGATCCTCGACTAT
>JANOBL010000614.1:0-2091 GCA_031411635.1 Betaproteobacteria bacterium | reverse complement strand
GACCAGGCCGGTGAGATCCTGCAGATGCGGCTGCAGCGCCTGACCGGGCTGGAGCAGGACAAGATCATTGGCGAGTACAAGGACGTGATGGCCGAGATCGCCGACTTGCTGGACATCCTGGCCAAAACCGAGCGGGTGACCACCATCATCTCGGAAGAACTGACCGCCGTGAAGCTGGAGTTTGGCCAGACCAAGCTGGGCGCGCGTCGCAGCGTGATCGAGCACAACGTGCAGGAGCTGGGCACCGAGGACCTGATCACGCCCACCGACATGGTGGTGACACTCAGCCACACCGGCTACATCAAAAGCCAGCCGCTGGCCGAGTACCGGGCGCAAAAGCGGGGCGGCCGCGGCAAGCAGGCGACGCAGACCAAGGACGACGACTGGATCGACCAGCTCTTCATCGCCAACACGCATGACTGGATCTTGTGTTTCAGCGACCGGGGCCGGGTGTATTGGCTCAAGGTCTGGGAGGTGCCGCAAGGCTCGCGCAACTCGCGCGGCCGGCCCATCGTCAACATGTTTCCGCTGCAGCCGGACGAAAAGGTCACCGTGGTGCTGCCGCTCACCGGCGCCTTCCGCACCTTCCCGGCCGACCATTTCATCTTCATGGGCACCGCGCTGGGCACGGTCAAAAAGACCGCGCTGGATGAGTTTTCCAACCCGCGCAAGACCGGCATCATCGCGGTCGATCTGGACGACGGCGACCAGTTGGTGGGCGCGGCGCTGACCGACGGCAAACACGATGTGATGCTGTTCTCCGACAACGGCAAAGCGGTGCGCTTTGACGAGGACGATGTGCGGCCGCTGGGCCGGCAGGCGCGTGGTGTGCGTGGCATGACCTTGGAAGACGGCCAGAAAGTGATCGCGCTGCTGGTGGCCGAGGACGAGCAGCAAAGTGTGCTTACGGCCACCGAAAACGGCTATGGCAAGCGCACCAGCATCGTGAATACACCCGCCACCTGCGTGGTGGCAAGGGCATGATCGCGATCGTGCAAAGCGAGCGCAACGGCAAGGTGGTAGCCGCCACCCTGGTGCGGCCGGCCGACGAGATCATGCTGATCACCGACCGCGGGGTGCTGGTGCGCACCCGGGTCAGCGAAATCCGTGAACTCGGTCGCGCCACGCAAGGCGTGACGCTGATTGCGCTGGACGATGGCAGCAAACTCTCGGGTTTGCAGCGCATTGTCGAAAATGATGCCAACGTTGAGCCGCAAGGCGACGGCGATGGCGAGGCCGGCCCCAATGCCGACGACACGGGCAACACTGGCCCCAATGACGCCACTGACGCCGACAACAATCCTCCCAACCTGGACACCCCATGACCTTGTTTTCTCGGCTGGCTTGCACGCCCAGGACAGCCACGCTGTTCATCACCTTGGCCAGCGTGTCAGGCCTGTGCCTGGCGCAAGCGGCGGCCACACCGGCCAAGAAGGAGCTGGTGCAAAAGGTGCTGCAGCTTCAGCAGGCCAGTTTTGAGGGCCTGGCCCGAACGCTGGTAGAGCAATCGATTGCGCCGCTGGGCCAGCAGGCCGGCGCGTTTCTGCAAAGCCGGGTGCCGGCTGAACAGCGCGAGGCGCTGGCCAAAGAGGTGCAGGCCGAGTTCAACAAGTACGGCGATGAGGTGATTCCGCTGGTGCGGGACCGCACCGTCAAGGTGACGCCGGCCACGGTGGGCCCGATCCTGGAGGACAAGCTCAGCGAGGACGAACTCAAGCAGGTGATCGCGGCGCTGGAATCGCCGGGCTTCCGCAAGTTTGTCAATCTCGGGCCTGAGATTCAACGCGCGCTGAGCCAGAAGCTGGTGGCCGAGTTGCAGCCGCAGATCGATCCCAAGCTGAAGGCACTGGACCAAAACATCTCGCGCAAGCTGATGGCCGCAGCACCCGCCCCAGGCGCTGCCGGGTCCAAGCCCGCAGCGTCCGGCGCCAAGAAGTAAGCGCCAGCCGCTGCGCCCATGGCCTCGCCGTCCCCCGACATCCCCCCCTCACAGCCGGCCTTGCTGGCCTTGCGGCAGCGCATCGACAGCGTCGACCGCGATCTGCTGGCGCTGTTGAACCAGCGCGCCGGCCTGGCGCTGGAAGTGGGCGA
>JANOBL010000613.1:0-2440 GCA_031411635.1 Betaproteobacteria bacterium | reverse complement strand
GCACCGAGGCCATGCCGGCCGCTGCCGGCCCCGCCCCCGGCCTTCACCCAATGGACCTTTGGCGAACTGCCCGAGGTGATGGAGATCCACAAGGCCGGCCAGGTGCTGATCGGCTTCCCGGCGCTGGTGGACAAGGGCGCGCATGTGGAGATCGAGGTTTTTGACGAGCCCGAGGGCGCCGCAGCCAAGCATCGTGCCGGTTTGCGCCGGCTGGTGGCGCTGGCGCTCAAGGAGCCGCTTAAATACCTGGAAAAAAACATCCCCGATCTGGTCAAGCTGGCCGCCGCCTACATGCCGCTGGGCAGCGCCGATGAGTTGCGCCAGCAGATCATCGACCTGGCGCTGGACCGGGCCTTTCTGGCCGATCCGCTGCCGGCGGACCAGGCCGCTTTCAACGCCCGTGTTACCGAAGGCCGCAGCCGGCTCAATCTGATTGCGCAAGAGGTGGCGCGGCTGGCGGGCGCGATCCTGCTCGAGTACCAGGCCGCCCAACGCAAGCTCAAAGACAGCCGGCCGCCCAAGGACGTGGCCGACGACATCGCCGGCCAGCTTCAACGCCTGATGCCCAAGCGCTTTTTGCACCAGGCGCCGTATGCCCAGTTGCAGCACTACCCCCGCTACCTGAAAGCCATCACGTTGCGGTTGGAAAAACAGCGTGCTGATCCGGTGCGCGACGCCCAGCGCCTGGCCGAGCTGCGCCCGATCGAGCAGCGCCATACCCGGCGTGTGGCCGAGCAAAAAGGTGTGGCCGATGCCCGGCTGGACGAATACCGCTGGTTGCTGGAGGAACTGCGCGTCAGCTTTTTTGCGCAGGAGCTGCGCACGCCACAGCCGGTCAGTGTCAAGCGTTTGGACAAAGCCTGGGCTCAACTCAGCAGTTGAGACCAGGCCTTACTTCTTCTTGTTCACCTCGTTGCCGATCGCGCCCCCCACCACCGCGCCGCCCACCGTGCCCGCCGTGCTGCCGCCGGTTAGCACCGAGCCCGCCACACCGCCGACGGCTGCACCGATGGCTGTGTCGCGGGTTTGTGAAGACATGCCGGCACAGGCGGCGAGCGACAGCGCCGACACGGACAAGGTCAAGGCAAACAGCGTGCGGTGGAATGAGGTCATGTAGAACTCCGGAAGGGTGGCAGTGGCGCTGCAGTGACCTTGTGAAGGGCACGCAACGGGGTGTCACAACCTTCGCTTGCCGGCGGCCCGTTCACCATCGGGCACAGGCCTGTTCTGGTGTAGTTGATCTCCTACGGCGACGGCCTGGCTCCAGCCGGCACCGCGGGTATGCCCAGTTGCAGCACCACCCCTGCTGCCGGAAAACCATCACGCCGCAGCCGGTCAGCGTCAAGCGGGTGGACAAGGCCCGGCAGCAGTTGTCAAGCTGACGTCAGCCCGCCGCAAGAAAGTCGTCGAAGTCTGCGCAAAAGCGCCCGGGTACTTCGAAGTACGGCAAGGCACCCGTTGGATACACCGTGGTGCGCCAATTCGGCCGCTGCTGCAACAGCAGGCCCAAGCCACGGTAATCGGTGAAATCCCCCCGCACGCCATGCGCCACCCAGATCGGCATGGCCAGCCGCTCGTACATGCTGGTGATGTCGGCCGAAAACAGCCCGGCCGACAAAAACGTCAACGGCGCAAACTCGGCACCCGGGGCCATGGCGGTTTGCACCGCATCGCGCCACAGCGTTTCGTCGATGGCCTTGGACCCCCAGGTGCGCTGCAGAAAATAGCGCACCACGCCGGGCCGGGTCAGGCCGCGAAACAGCGCACCGCCCCAGCCCGGGCCGCGCAACACGCCCAGCAGGCCCGGCACCGCCCGGGTGCTGCCAGGTGCGCCGCGCCAGGTCTTGCGGCCGTTAAACCCGGTGGGGCTGACCAGGGCCAGGCTGCAAAAGGCGTCGGGCGCCTCGGCCGCCGCACGCGCCAAAAACTCACAGCCCAGCGACAAGGCCACAGCCTGCACCGGCAACGCGCCACAGCGCGTGCGGATCAGGGCCAGCGCCGCGTGCAGCGCATCGGTCATCAGCCGGGGTGTGTAGGGCCGATCGCCACGCTGGGATTCACCAAAGCCCGGCAGATCGATGGAAAACACCGTGTGCGTGGCCAGGCCGTGCTGGTGCAGCGGCCGCATCTCGGCCACCGACGCGGCAGCGTTGACGCTGTGCACCAGCAGCAGTGGCGGGCCCTGGCCGGCCACCACGGCGCTGAGCCGGCCGGTGGTGACATCGCCGAATTCGATGCGCTCGCCGGCAATCACCGGTGCCGTCAAGCCGGCAGAACCTGACACCGGCGCCGCGGGCAAGCCGGCAGAACCTGACACCGGTGCCGCGGGCAGGCCGGCAGAACCTGACACCGGTGCCGTCAAGCCGGCACCGATGGCAAACCCGACAGCGCCATCGCCAACTCTTCCTCGCTGTAACTCTGATCCGTCAGCTTGCCGGCA
>JANOBL010000612.1:0-2310 GCA_031411635.1 Betaproteobacteria bacterium | reverse complement strand
GGCGGCTGATGTCCACCACGCTGCCGCCGCCACCGCTGCCGACGCCCGACGCGCCGCGCCGCGCCACCGCCCGCTTCATGCGCGGCCACCCGGCGCACTGGCTGGCGCTGGGCTTCGGCAGCGGGCTGTCGCCCTGGGCCCCCGGCACGGTGGGCACGCTGTGGGCCTGGGCGTCGTTCGTGCTGATCGACCCCTGGCTGAGCGAGCGGCAGTGGGGCTGGCTGCTGGCCGCCGCGCTGCTGCTGGGCTGGTGGGCCTGCACCCGCACCGCGCAGCACCTGGCGCTGGCCGACCCCGGGGCGATCGTCTGGGACGAGGTCGTCGCGTTCTGGGCCGTGCTGTGGCTGGTGATGCCGGCCGGCTTCTGGGGCCAGGCGGTGGCGTTTGGCCTGTTCCGCTACTTTGATGCTGCCAAGCCCGGCCCGGTGGGCTGGGCCGACCGGCTGTACAAGCTCCGCCCGGGTGAGGCCATCGGCTGGCGCCAGGGCTGGGGCATCTTGTTTGACGATCTGGTGGCGGCGCTGTGCACGCTGCTGGTGATCGCGATTTTGCAAAGGACCATGGCATGACCCCCCACGCATTGATGACCGACCTGGTGAACGCCGATGTGGCCATCCTGGCCGATGGCCTGCGCGCACGCGGCTGGCGCATCGCCACCGCCGAGAGTTGCACCGGCGGGCGCATCGCCGGCTTTTGCACCGATCTGGCCGGCTCCAGCGACTGGTTCGACTGCGGCTTTGTCAGCTACAGCAACAGCGCCAAGACCACGCTGCTGGGCGTGGACGCCGCGCTGATTGCCGAGCACGGCGCCGTCAGCGAGGCCGTGGCGCAGGCGATGGCGCTGGGTGCGCTGGCGCGATCGCAAGCCGATCTGGCGGTGGCCGTCACCGGCGTGGCCGGGCCCGCCGGTGGCACCGCTGCCAAGCCGGTGGGCACGGTCTGGCTGGCCTGGGCCTGGCGCAATGCGGGTGGTGGCATCGAGACTGAGGCCGCGCTGCGGCGCTTTGACGGTGACCGTGCCGCCGTGCGGCTGGCCACGGTGAGCAGCGCGCTGCAAGGCCTGATCGACCGGCTGGCAGCGTGAACCTGCTGCTGGCCGGCGACCTTGACGCGGCCGAGTTGGCAGGCTGGGCCGCCGCGCTGCGCCAGGCCTTGCCCGGGCACAGCCTGTACCTGGACCGGGCGACGGCGGCCCAAGGTGGTGCCACCGTCGATGCCGCCATCGTCGCCAATCCACCGCCCGGCAGCCTGGCCGGCTTGACCGGGCTGCGCCTGATCCAGAGTTTGTGGGCGGGGGTGGACCGCTTGCTGACCGACCCCACGCTGCCAGCGGGCGTGCCCATCGCCCGCATGGTGGACCCGGCGATGAACACCGCGATGGCCGAAACCGCGCTGTGGGCCACGCTGGCGCTGCACCGGGGGTTTTTCCGCTATGCGCGCCAGCAGGCGCAGGGCTTGTGGCTGCCACAACCGCAAACCCGGGCCGACGAAACCCCGGTGCTGGTGCTGGGTTTTGGCCAGATGGGCCGCACGGTGGCGCTGCGGCTGGCGCAGCAGGGCTATCCGGTGAGCGCCTGGCGGCGTGGCAGTGGATCGGGCGGCCCCGACTTGCCAAACAACCTGCAATTGCTGGACAACCCCACTGCGCTGCAACAGGCCAAAGCCCAGGCCCGGGTGGTGATCAACCTGCTGCCGCTGACACCCGACACCCGCGGCCTGCTGAACGCGGATTGGCTGGCCGGCCTGCCGCGGGGTGCCGGGCTGGTGAACCTGGCGCGCGGCTCGCACCTGGTGGATGCCGACTTGCTGGCCGCGCTGGCCTCCGGCCAGATCGGCCATGCGGTGCTGGACGTGTTCAGCACCGAGCCGCTGCCGGCCGCTTCACCGTATTGGCATCACCCGCAGGTGACGCTGCTGCCGCATGCCGCCGCGATGACCGATGTGCGCAGTGCCGCCGCGGTGGTGGCGTGCAACATCGAGGCGCTGGCGGCCGGCCGGCCGCTGCACGATCTGGTCGCCCGCGACACGGGCTATTGACGCAGGTTACTGAAAACGCGCTTCCAGCGCCAAGCGCAGCCCGCTGCGTTGCAGCGCCCCCTTGCCGCGCGCCGCCGGCGGTGGGCTTGCCGCCTGCACCAGCAGCAGCGCCAGCCGGGTCAGCGCGTCCCAGGGCTCCAGCGGCCAGAGCGGGTGCTTCAAGCCCTTGATCACCCCGTCGCAAATGCTGGCGGCCTGCACCAGATGCACCAGTTGCTGCGCGCCCAGCAACGGCAGCGCGCGTTCGTACAAACGCTCTTTCTGGCCCCAGAC
>JANOBL010000611.1:0-1711 GCA_031411635.1 Betaproteobacteria bacterium | reverse complement strand
GTCCGGCGGACGGGTCGCGCCAGGTGATCCAGGCCACGCCCACCATCATCAGCGCCGCACACAGCAAGCCGGGCAGGATGCCGGCGGCAAACAGCTTGCCGATGTTGGTCTCGGTGACGATGCCGTAGATCACCATGATGGTGGAGGGCGGGATCATGATGCCCAGCGTGCCCCCCGCCGCAATCACGCCGGTGGACAGGTAATCGGCATAGCCCAGCTTCTTCATCGACGGGTAGGCCACCTTGGCCATCGTGGCCGCGGTGGCAATCGACGAACCGCAGATCGCGCCAAAACCCGCACAGGCCAGCACCGTGGCATGCGCCAGGCCACCGCGCAAGTGGCCGATGAAGGCGTAGGCGGCGCGGAACAACTCATGCGCCAGCCCGGCCCTGGCGACAAAGTTGCCCATCAGGATGAACAGCGGCACGACGCTCAAGGTGTAGGCAAAGCCGGTGTCGTAAACCACCTGCGCGGCCGACGCGGCGGTAGGCCCCCAGCCACGCATCAGCCCCAGCCCGGCAAAGCCGACAAAGCCCATCGCAAATGCCAACGGGATGCGCAGCAGCGCCAGCACAAACACCGCGCCAAAGCCCAGCAAGGCCTCGATCATGTGGCACCGCCCATGGGGCTGACCGGCTCGTCAACACCGATGTGGTGGTGCGCGGCCGGCTGCAACAACAGCAGCAGATGCACCAGCGCGGTCAGGCCGCACAGCACGCTCATCAGCCGCACAAACGGGCCCAGTGGCAGTTTGAGCTGGGCGGTGGTGTCGCCATAACTGGCCATTGCAGCGGCCTTGTCCCACATCAGCCAGGCCAGGCCGGCCAGCGCGGCGCAGCACAGCAGGTCCACCAGCGCCTGCTGCAGCCGGCGCAGCCAGCCCGGCAGCAGCGGATCGAGGGAGTCAAACACCACATGTTCACCGTGCAGCGAGACCAGTGGCAGCGCGGCAAAGATCACCACCACCATCAGGATCTCGGTCAGCTCCAGCGAGCCGGGCACCGACTGGCTGAGCAGCTTGCGGCCCAGCACATCGGCCAAAGTCAGCGCCATGATGGCAAACAGCGCCACGCCGGCCAGCAGGCCGCACAGCGCATCGAGCAGGCGTTTCAAGGCAAGGTCTCCAAGGTGGATCGGCGGCCGGACTGCCCACCGGTGTCAGTGCCGCAGGCCGCAGCGGGCCCGCCAACGCGCATCACTTCTCGAGCTTGCCGATCTCGGCGCGGTACTCGGCCAGCACCTTCTTGGGGTCTTTCAGGCCCTTGGCCTCGGCGGCCTTGGCCCAGTTGTCCTCCAGGCTGCTGGTCTTGGCCTTGATCGCGGCCACAAACGGCGCATCGGCCTGGGTGAAGGTGACGCCAGAGGCCTGCATGAAGGCCAGGCCACGCCGGTCCACCTTGTCCCAGCCCCGGCCCAGCAAACGTGCGGCAAATTCACCCGACATCTCGTCGACGATCTTCTTGACCTCGGGCGGCAGGCCGTCGAACTTGGCCTGGTTCATCATGAAGACGAAGCTGGTGTTGTACAGGCCACCCGGAAACGTGGTGGCGTACTTGATCACCTTGTCGATCTTGAAGCTCTCCACCGATTCGGCCGGAAACAAGGTGCCGTCCATCACGCCGGTGGACAGCAACTCGTAGCTCTCGGGCGCGGGTTTGAGCGTCACATTCATGCCCAGCGCCTTGCTGATCTCGTTGACCATGCCACCGCC
>JANOBL010000610.1:0-4026 GCA_031411635.1 Betaproteobacteria bacterium | reverse complement strand
CGTGATTGATGCATTGGACCGGAGAGTCAGCGCCTGGTGGTCCCCTTTTACGGCCCCACCCCGGGAACCGGGGGCCGTCTTCAATCACCGTTGGGCCGGCACCGGGTGCTGTGAATGTGGTGAACTTCGGCTGATCCCCACTCACAGACCCACCCACCATGACGCTGTTGATCATCCGCCACGGCGAAACCACGCTCAACGTGGCGCGCGTGCTGCAGCCCGCCAACACCCCGTTGTCGGCGCGTGGCCAGGCCCAGGCCGAGGCCTTGGCGCTGCACTTGCGGGGCCAGGGCCTGGCAGCCATCCTCAGCAGCGACATGCCGCGTGCGCTGGCCACCGCCCAGGCCATTGCCCGCGCCTGCGGCCTGGCGGTGTTGACCACGCCGCTGCTGCACGAGCGCAATTTTGGCGATCTGCGGGGCCAGCGCTACGACGATCTGGACCACGATCCGTTGACCGCCGAAGGTGCACCCCCGGGTGGTGAATCGGCCGCCCAGTTCATTGCCCGCTGTGCTGCCGCATGGCTGGCGGTGCAACAACACCAGGCGGATTGCGGCGGCGTGCTGGCGGTTGTGACGCATGGGCTGGTGATCCGCAACTGGCTGCAACACGGCCCGCTGACGCTGCCGGCCGATCTGGCGCTGCCCGACAGGCTGGCCAACACCTCGGTCACCCGGGCCGACGCTGCCGCACCGCACCGGGTGCGGCAGGTCAACAACACCGATCACCTGAGCGGCCAGGTGGCCGAAGACGGCCAAAGCCTGTCAGGCGGCTGAGCGGCGCAGGCCATGAAGCATGCCAGCGCCGACACCCGGGCCCGGCTTGCGCCGCTGCTGGCCTTGCTGCGCAACTTGCCCGGCCTGGTGGAAAAAAGCCCGGCTTGCTTTTACCGGCGCGGCCAGGCGTTTCTGCATTTTCACGACGATCCGGCCGGCGTATTTGCCGACGTGCGGCTGAAGGGACCGGATTTCACCCGGCTGCGGGTCAGCACGGACCATGAGCAGGCTTGGTTGCTGGCCGCTGTGCGCCAGGTGCTTTGAGCGCACGGCGCACGCGGGTTTGCGCTCCAACGCACGAGACTGAAGGTCGGGGGGCCTTGTTACGGTCTTTGGTGTGCCGCGCTTGAATGCGGGCATTCAACGGTCAGCGCGCGAGCGCCGGGGCGGGTTGCCGTGTTTTGCTCCGTGCCCGGGGCCTGAGGCCCCGGGCGTTCGCCAGGCACAAACAGTCCACAGGACTGTTTGTGTCCGGGCTCACTCCCCCGACGCCGGCCTGAGACGGCCAGCGTCTCCTCCTTTACCTGCGCAAAACACGGCAACCCTCCCCGACGCTCCATCACCAATGTGGCGCGGGACGGTTTTAAAAACCTTACCAGTGCACCGCCGGTGGTGGAGCGTCGGGGAGGGTTGCCGTGTTTTGCGCAGGTAAAGGAGGAGACGCTGGCCGTCTCAGGCCGGCGTCGGGGGAGTGAGCCTGGCGAACGCCCGGGGCCTCTGGTCCCGGGCACGGAGCAAAACACGGCAACCCGCCCCGGCGCTCGCGCTCTGACCGTTGAACGCGCGGACTCAAGTTCGGAAACCAGCGACTATCAAGCCGCCAGCAACTTGGCCCCCACCGCCACCAGCACCACCGAGATCGCGCCGCGCAGCACCCGCTCCGGCGTGCGGGTGCTGATCAGCGAGCCCAGCACGATGCCCGGGATCGAGCCCAGCAGCAGCTTGCCCAGCAACACCAGGTCAACATGGCCCATCATCAGATGGCCGGTGCCGGCCACGATGGTGAGCGGGATTGCATGCACGATGTCGGTGCCCACCAACCGGGCCGGGTTCATGCGGTAGGGGTACAGCGCCAGCAGCATCACCGCGCCCAGCGCACCGGCACCGATCGATGTCAGCGTGACCAGAAAGCCCAGCAGCGCACCGGCCAGCACGGTGAGTGCCGGTTGCGCGCCTTTGAACCGCTCGGGCTCCTGTGTGCGCAGCTTCTGCCCCAGCGCATGGGTCTGGCGCTTGAACACCATCGCCACAGCGGTGAGCAGCAACACCCCGCCCAGCGCGTTCAGCAGCAGGCCGCTTTTCATCTGCGCCACATCGGCTTGCTGCAGCCAGACCAGGGTGATCAGACTGACCGGCAGGCTGCCCAGGCACAGCCGCCGGAACACCTGCCAATCGACACTGCCCTTGCGGTGGTGCACCGTGCCGCCCACCATCTTGGTGATGGCGGCAAACCACAGGTCGGTGCCGATGGCCGCCGCCGGGCTGACGCCGAACAGCAGCACCAGGATGGGCGTCATCAGCGCACCACCACCCACGCCGGTGATGCCCACCATCACCCCCACGCCAAAGCCTGCCAAGCTGTTGAGCCAGTCCATGGTTCAGTCCAGCAAGCCCAGCAGGCCCAGCGTGCGCAATCGCTGTACGACCAAGTCTGCCGCCGCATCGGCGCTGCAGGCCACGGTGTTGACGGCGATCTCGGGCGCCTCGGGTGCTTCGTAAGGCGAGTCGATGCCGGTGAAGTTTTTCAGCTCGCCGCGCCTGGCTTTTTTGTACAAGCCCTTCACGTCGCGCTGCTCGGCCACGTCCAGCGGCGTGTCCACATGCACCTCGACAAACTCGCCCTCGCCCATCAGGCCACGCGCCCTCGCCCGCTCGGCGCGGAACGGCGAGATGAACGCGGTGATCACGATCAGCCCGGCATCGGCCATCAGCCGCGCCACCTCGGCCACGCGGCGGATGTTTTCCACCCGGTCGGCCTCGGTGAAGCCCAGATCCTTGTTCAGGCCGTGGCGCACGTTGTCGCCGTCCAGCAAGTAGGTGTGGCGGCCCATCGCATGCAGCTTTTTCTCCACCAGGTTGGCAATCGTGCTCTTGCCGGCGCCCGACAGGCCGGTCAACCACACCACACCGGCCCGCTGGCCTTTGTGCGCGGCGCGCGCTGCCTTGTCCACGTCCACAGGCTGCAGGTGGATGTTGTGCGCACGGCGCAGCGCAAAGCGCAGCATGCCGGCACCCACGGTGGCGTTGCTGAGCCGGTCGATCAGGATGAAGCCGCCCCGCGCGCGGTTGCTGGTGTAGGGGTCGAACGCGATCGGTCGGTCCAGCGCCAGGTTGACCTCGCCGATCTCGTTCAGCGCAAGCTGCTTGGCCGCCAGGTGCGCCATCGTGTTGACGTCGACCCGGTACTTGGGCTCGGTGATGGTGGCATTCACCGTGCGGGTGCCAATCTTCAGCAGGTAGGGCCGGCCGGGGTACATCGGCTCCTCGGCCATCCACACCAGCGTGGCCTCGAACTGATCCGCCACCTCGGCCGGGCTGTCGGCGCCGCTGATCACGTCGCCGCGCGAGACATCCACCTCATCGGCCAGCGTCAAGGTGATGGATTGGCCGGCCACCGCCAGCGGCAGATCACCACCAGCGGTGACGATGCGCGCCACCGTGCTCTCGCGGCCCGAGGGCTGGATGCGCACCCGGTCGCCCGGCTTCACGGTGCCGCCGGCCAGGGTGCCGGTGAAGCCGCGAAAGTCCAGGTTGGGCCGGTTCACCCACTGCACCGGCAGGCGCAGCGGGCCCAGTTGCTGGGGCTTGTCGTCCACCTCCACGGTCTCCAGAAATCCCATCAGCGTAGCGCCGTGGTACCAGGGCGTGCGGCGGCTGGGCTGCAGCATGTTGTCGCCCTTCAGCGCCGACAACGGGATTGCGGTGATGTTGTCCAGGCCGATCTGGTGCGCAAACGTGCGGAAGTCGTCGGCTATGCGGTTGAACACCGTTTGGCTGTAGTCCACCAGGTCCATCTTGTTGATCGCCAGCACCACGCGCCGGATGCCGATCAGGCTGACCAGAAAGCTGTGGCGCCGGGTTTGTGTCAGCACACCCTTGCGCGCATCGATCAGGATCACCGCCACATCGGCGGTGGACGCACCGGTGATCATGTTGCGGGTGTACTGCTCGTGGCCGGGCGTGTCGGCAACGATGAACTTGCGCCGCTCGGTGCTGAAGTAGCGGTAGGCCACGTCGATCGTGATGCCCT
>JANOBL010000609.1:0-7854 GCA_031411635.1 Betaproteobacteria bacterium | reverse complement strand
CAGGCGAAACCAGGCTGCTGAGCACGGGGCTGTCCATCCATCTGTCCGACCCTGGTCTTGCGGCGGTGATCCTGCCGCGCTCGGGACTGGGCCACAAGCACGGCATCGTGCTCGGCAACCTGGTGGGGCTGATCGACAGCGACTACCAGGGCCAGTTGATGGTCAGCGCCTGGAACCGCAGCCAGGTGCCGTTCACCATCGAGCCCATGGAACGCATCGCCCAACTGGTGATCGTGCCGGTGGTGCAGGCCAGGTTCAGGCGGGTGGATGAGTTTGCCGCCAGCCGGCGCGGCGAGGGTGGCTTCGGATCTACCGGTCAGGGCTGACGGGCCAACTCAATGCACCTGCCGGCTGGCCGGCATCGCCGCCAGCACGCTGACCTCGTCGGTGGCCACGGTCTGCGCCGCTACTTCTTCTTCGGTGGCTTCGCGCACCGCACACACCGTCACCGCCAGCCGTAGCGCGATGCCGGCCAGCGGATGGTTGCCGTCCAGCACCACATGTGACGGGTAGATCTCGGTGATGGTGTACACCGTGTCGGTGGCCATGCCGGTGGTGGCCGCGCCCTCGGGCAAGCCGTCAAACTGCATGCCGGTCTCCAGGTGCTCGGGAAAAATGGCCCGCTCTTCAAAACACACCAGCGCCGGGTTGTACTCACCAAAGCCGTGCTCGGGCTCCAGGTGCAAATCCACCTCAAAACCGCTGCGCTGGCCGGCCAGCGCTTGTTCCAGCTTGGGCAGCAAATCATGACCGCCGACAAAAAATTCCAGCGGTTCGGTCAGGTCGTCGATGGCCTGGCCCTGGGCATCGGCCAAGCGCCAAGTCAGGCTGACGACGCAGGGTGCGGTGATCAACATCACAAGATGATCGCATATCCAAATCGGGCTCCTGCCGGCTGTAGCCACGCTGGCGGCGACAATCCCGGCGATGGATGTGATGCAAACAACAGCACTGCTGGGCGGCTTGTCGCCGGCCCAGTTCATGCGCCGGCACTGGCAGAAAAAGCCCTTGCTGGTGCGCCAGGCCTGGCCCGGCGTGTTGCCGCCGATCAGCCGTGCTGCGCTGTTTGACCTGGCCGGCGCACCCGGTGTGGAATCGCGTTTGCTGACCCGCTTTGACGGCCAGTGGCGTTTGCGCACTGGCCCGTTGGGCCGCCGCACGCTGCCGCCGACCCGCAAGCCGGACTGGACCTTGCTGCTGCAAGGCCTGGACCTGCACAGCCAGGCCGCACACCAGATGCTGCAGCGTTTCCGCTTTGTGCCCGAAGCCCGGCTGGACGATCTGATGATCTCCTGGGCCAGCGCTGGTGGCGGTGTCGGGCCGCACCTTGATTCCTACGATGTGTTTCTGCTGCAGGTGCACGGCAAGCGCCGCTGGCGCATTGGCCCGGTGGCCGACCGCAGCCTGCTGCCGGGCCTGCCGGTGCGCATCCTGGCGCGCTTTGAGCCGGTTGAAGAATGGCTGCTGGAACCCGGCGACATGCTGTACCTGCCGCCGCTGTGGGGCCACGACGGCTTGGCCGAGGGCGAATGCATGACTTGCTCGATCGGTTTTCGCGCGGCGCAGGCCAGCACGCTGGCGCAAGAGCTGTTGCAGCAGATCGCCGACGGCCTGGAGCCGGCCGAATCCGGCGAGCGGCTGTACCGCGATGCCCAGCAGCCGGCCACCACCACGCCCGGCCGCGTGCCTGAGGCCTTGCGCCGCTTTGCCGACCAGGCACTGCAAAAAGCGCTGCGCGACCCGCTGGCGATCGACCACGCGCTGGGCCGATTGCTCAGCGAGCCCAAGCCGCTGGTCTGGTTCGATACCGGCCAGCCGCTGGCCGCGGGCAGCGGCGTGGTGCTGGACCGGCGCAGCCGCATGCTGTATGACGATCACCATGTGTTCATCAACGGCGAGGGGTTTGTCGCCAGTGGGCGCGACTTCCGCTTGATGCAGCGCCTGGCCGATCAGCGCCAACTGGACGCGGCCGATCTGGCCCGGCTAGGCCCCGACGCGCGTTGCCTGCTGGGCGACTGGGCCGACGCCGGCTGGTTGCACAGCGACGATGGATCCTTCAGATGACCAGCCCAGCTTCCACCGTTGTGTTTCAAGGGCGCACCGCCTGCATCGCGCAATTGCGCCAGTTGCTGCTGGGCCTGGACCCGGCGGCGGCCGGCAGTGCCGAGTTGTTGCTGTGCGACCACGGTTTTGCCGCCTGGCCGCTGGACGAGCCGGCCGTGCAACTCATCCTGGCCCAGTGGCTGCGGCCGGCCGGCCGGCGCTTGCGTCTGGTCGCGGTGGATTTTGAGCGGGTGGCGCAAAACCATCCCCGCTTTGCCCGCTGGCGGCGCGATTGGACGCACCGCATCGAGCCGCTCAGCCCGATCGACGGCCTGATCCCACCGGGCTTGCGGCTGTTGTTGCAAGGCCCGGCGGCTGCGCAATGGCTGGAGGCGCCGGACCACCGGCTGCGGCTGATCACCAATCCGGTGCATCTCGCGGCGCTGCAGGCAGAAACTGCAGACTTTTTGCAACGCTGCGAGCCCGCTTGGCCGGCCACCACCTCGGGTTTATAGGTGGCTTCCCTAGGTTTGCTATAATTTTTGGCTGGGCTTGGAAGGGCTCGAGCTTTCTGGGTCTGGTTCACGGCACTTCGGTCACGTTGTTTCTGGCTGAATCTGTCGGATCCCCCTTTTACCGGTAATTGTTGATCGACACTTTTCACTGAGGACACAAATGAACAAGTCGCTACTGTTGGCTTCCCTGATCGCCGCCGCCGCACTCACCGCTTGCGGCAAGAAGGAAGAAACGCCCGCCACCGTGGCCGCCCCGGTTGCTGCTGCTGCGTCGTCGATGGCCGCTGCGGCTTCGTCGATGGCTGATACGGCTTCGTCGGCTGCTGCCACTGCAGCCACCGCTGTGGACGCTGCCGCGTCGGCCGCTGCCGGCGCCGCTGCGATGGCTGCCAGCAAGTAAATCGGTTCTGCACCGATGCAAAAGCCGCCCCGGGGCGGCTTTTTTTGTGAAACCTGGCTGGCGCGGCTCAGCGCTGGCCAAACCAGAGCACGGCGGCGCCTGCGGCCACCCCAACCGCCGCCGCCAGCGCAATCCAGCCCAGCATGGACGTCCAGCCGCGTGCCGCAGGTGCGGGTTTGGTGGCCGCCGCAGCAATTGCAGGCATCGGTTCGGCGGCCAGCGGCGCAGCGGGTGCGGCAGCAACCGGGGCCACGGGCGGCTGGGCCAGCGGCAAGATCGGCACCAACGGCACTGCCTGCAGCGGCGGCGGCATGGCCGCCAGCCCCGGCATCGCCGATGCGGTTTGCTGCGGCCCGTCCAGGCCCAGCGACAAGCGCAGCGCCGCGACCGATGACGTGCGCTCGCTGGGTTGCAACGCCAGGCCGGCGTCGATCGCCTCAAGAAACTGTGCCGAATATCGACCGGCCGCATTGCGCGCCAACGGCAGGTAGCTGTCGCGCACCGTGCGGCCCACCGACACCGGTGGTTTGCGGCCCATGATCGCGGTATAGACCACCGCACACAGCGCATAGATGTCGGTCCATGGGCCTTGTTTGAGGCCGGGTGCTTCGGCATATTGCTCAACCGGCGCAAAACCCGGTTTCAGGATCGCGGTCAGCGCCTGGGTGGCATCGCCAATCACCTGGCGCGCCGCACCAAAATCAAGCAACAACGGGCGGCCATCACCGGACAGCAGCAGAATGTTGTCGGGTGCGATGTCGCGGTGCAAAAAATGATCGGCATGGATCACCCGCAGTGCCTCGGTGATGGCGCCCAGAAACGCCATCAGCCAGCGCTCGTCGGGTGGGCCACCGATCTGGGCCAAGGTGTCTTTCAGCGTGGCGCCCTCGTAAAACGGCATCACCATGTAGGCCGTGCCGTTGGCCTGCCAGAAGCGGTAGACCTTGACCAGCGACGGGTGGTCAAACTTGGCCAACAAGCGTGCCTCGTTGATGAAGCTGATCAGGCCGGCGCCAAACACCGCCCGGTTGCGCTCCGACGTGAACTGCACCTGCAGCCCGTCAGCACGGGTGGCCAGCGCGGCCGGCATGTACTCCTTGATCGCCACCTCGCGCCGCAGCGAATGGTCTTGCGCCAGGTAGACCACGCCAAAACCACCTTCGCCCAGCACCCGTGTCAGCTCAAACTCACCCAGCCGGGTACCCAACGGCAGCGCGTTGCCAGGGCTGGCCTGTGCTGGCGCGTCACCCAGGCGCTGGGTGGGTGCATAACGCTCGGTGGAAATGTGCTGGGGTGAGCGGTTGATGTGCTGGGTGGGCTCAAACGGCACATCGATCGGCGCCGTTTCGCCCGGCGCCAGGCGCTGGGTTGGGGCGTAATGCTCGGTGGGCTGGTAGCGCTCGGTGGGTGTGAACCGATCGTTGGGCGTCACCCGCTCGGTGGGCGCAAAGCGCTCGGCCGGGCCGGTGCGCGGCGTGGGCACATGGCGCTGCGTGGGCTCCCAGGCCGTGTCGGGTGCGGCGGGTGCAGGCGGCTTGTCGGGTGTGGGGCTGCTCATCGAGGCGGGCGTGCAAACATCGGTGGATTGTCGTTGAACCTGGCGCCAGCGCATCCCCTCGGCAGGCGATCTGCCCCTCAGATGGATGGCCCCGAAATTAAGCGCAATGATCGCCGTCCCCAATATTGACGGCTATTGCACGCTAAACCAGGCCCTGTTCCACCCGCATCACGTGTACCTTCCGTGCATTGGGCCAAACCCCCGAATACACTTCTATCACCTTTTGGCCGTCGCGTGATGAGCGCCAACCACTCTAATCCATGCTGAAGCTGTTTCGCCGTATGTTTGCTGCCGGCCCGGCCGCCGCCGATGCACAAGCGCTGGAGCGCTGGGCCCAGTCGCGTGGGCACAGCTTTCGGCATGCCCGTGATTCCCAGGGCTGCGTGATCGAAAGCCAGCCCGGCATCCCGGCCTGGCGCATCGAGTGGGGCGCGTCGCAGCGCCACTACATCGAGGGTTTTGAGCTGCGGCTGATCGCCGAATTGGGCCTGCCCAAGGATTTGATGGCGATGGTGTTGAACCGCAGTTTGATGGCGGCAATGGAAAAAAACGTCTACGACCAGTATGTGGACGATGTGCAAACCCGCATCGATACCGACACCCCGCCCGAGATGCGCTGGCTGGTGATGTACCCCAAGCTGGGCGCGCAGGACATGGGTGCGCTGCGCGAGCGTTACGGCGCGGTCAGCAGCGTGCCCCCTTGGACTGCGCAATGGCTGTCGGGTGCGCTCAGCGATGCGCTGGTGGCAACGGTGGAGGTGGTGCGTTCTGACCAGCCGGTGGCCTTGACCATTGGCCGCGGCCGCCTGACCTTGCGCACCGAACTGCAGCAGCCCGATGCCACCAAGCTGGCGATCTGGTTTTCGGTGTTTGAACAAGCGATGCGCACCGCGCGCAGCGTGGGCGCCGAGTGGCGTGAGGCCAAGGCCGGCGACCAGGCCACCCAGCCGGCGGCCTGGGCCAATGGCGACACGGTGCGACAACCGGAGCCGGGTGATCCGGCTTGAGCAGTCCGGCTGCTCAGCCCTCAGCGATATCCAGCAGCTTTTCCCGCGACAACACCACCAGCCGGGTCGGCTCGACCCGCACCGCGCCCTCGCGCTCAAAGCCCTTCAACTCCTGGTTGACACGCTGGCGTGACGCGCCCAGCAACTGCGCCAGGTCTTCTTGCGCAAGCTGCAGGCCGATGCGGATCTCCTCGCCCTGCGCAATGCCATAGCTCTTGGCCAGCAGGATGATCTGCTTGGCCAGCCGGGCCGACAGCGGCTTGGTGTTGAGGTCTTCAAACTGGTTGAACATCAGCCGCAGACGGCGGCAGTTCAGCCGCAGCAAGGCGTCGTACAACTCGGTATGCTGGGCCAGCAAATCCTTGAAATCGGCCTTGCGCACACACAGCAGCGTGGTCACGCCATGGGCATCGGCGTCGTGGGTGTGGGGCAGGCCGTCAAACAGCGAGATGTCTCCAAACCATACACCGGGCTCGCAGTAGGTGAGCGTGACCTGCGTGCCCGCCTGCGACACCAGCGACACCCGCACCGCACCGCGTGCCACGCCGCACCAGTGCTCGGCCGGTGTGCCGCGCGAGGCCAGCGCCGCGCCGTCGGCCAGGCGCCGCACGGTGGCGCGCGACAGGATCGCCTGGCGCAATGGCTGCGACAGCTTGGAAAACCAGGCGCCGGTCTCGATGTTTTGTCGCTCTTCAACGCTGAGAACCGAGGTATTCATGTCTTGTCCCTGGCGCGACAACCGCGTCACCATGTCTTCACTATTGTCCATGAGCCTTGCCCCGCACCGGAGACAGCCCGCATGAGCCCCCACGCCCTCGATATCCCGTCGCGCCAGCACCAGATGTCGGCCGAAGAATGGTTGACCCGGGTTGATCTGGCGGCCGCCTACCGCCTGGTGGCATTGTTCAAGTGGGACGACCTGGTCTACACCCACATCAGCGCCCGGGTGCCAGGCACCGAAGACCAGTTTCTGATCAACCCCTACGGCTTGTTTTTTGACGAGATCACTGCGTCCAGCCTGGTCAAGATCGACTTGCAGGGCAACAAGCTGGAGGACTCGCCGTTCCCGGTCAACCCGGCCGGGTTCACGATCCACAGCGCAGTGCATGCGGTGCGGCATGACGCGCAGTGTGTGCTGCACGTCCACAGCTTGAACGGGCTGGCGGTGTCGGCGCAGCGCGGTGGGGTGCTGCCGATCTCGCAGCAATCGATTTTTGTGCTGTCCAGCCTGGGTTACCACGATTACGAAGGCGTGGCCTTGCGCGACGACGAGAAGCCACGCCTGGTGCGCGACCTGGGCAACAACAGTTATCTGATGCTGCGCAACCACGGCTTGTTGACGGTGGGGCGCACGATCGCTGATGCGTTTCTGGCGATGTATTTGTTTGAGACGGTCTGCACGATCCAGGTGCGCGCCCAGGCCGGTGGTGAGCTGGTGCCGGTGCCGGCCGAGATCATTGCCACCGCAGGCAGCAGAGCCAGACCGCGAGCCTGGGGCTGGGCAGCGGCTTGGTCTGGCCTGGTTTGCTGCGCCGGCTGGCGCGCCAATCGCCCGGTTACGACCGCTGAAATCCGGGCCTGCCCGGCGGGCTGGCGGCGGCTTGATCGGCCCGCCGTGAGGCTACGCATTCCCCCGCTTTTGGGGATGGATCGGCATGCTAGAGTGAAGTGCAGATCCCATGAAATTCACCGCCAGTCCCCCCCCGAACAGCACCCGGTGCAAGCCATGCGAGCCCGGTCAGCGCTGCTGATTGCCGCTGTTGTCGGGCTGCTGCTGTCGGCCTTGCCGACCCAGGCTGTGGTGATGGCGCGGCTGCCCTTGCCGTCGCTGCAGGCCTGGGTGCCGGGCCAACGCAGCCAGGCCCCGGCGCCGGACAATACCGAGGCGGTGCGGGCGATGGCGCAGCGGCTGCAGCAAGCGCAGTCCGACGCCCGGCGGCAACAGGCCGAGACCCAGGCGCTGCAGCAACGCGTGGCCGCGGCCGAGGCGGCCAGCCGCTGGCTGCCCTGGCTGGTGCTGGGCCTGGTGGCCGCGGCGGCACTGGCGGTGTGGCTGGGTTTGCGCATCAGGCGGCTGCAGCGTGAGCAATCGCAGCGCGACTGGGCGGTGGCCGAGGCCGAACTCAGCGCGTCACGCCTGCCCGATGCCCAGGCGCAAGCTGCAACTTCGCTGTTGTCGCCAGACCAGCCTTTGCTGTCTGGACCACCGACAACACTGACACCGCCATCGGGGCTGGACACGCGCCCGGGCTCTACCCAGACCCAAGGCCAGACCCAGGGCCGCAGCCGGCCCGGCAAACCCGATGCGGTATCGGCACCGGCCCGGCTACC
>JANOBL010000608.1:0-2295 GCA_031411635.1 Betaproteobacteria bacterium | reverse complement strand
GCTGCGCGCAAATGAACGAACCAGTACATACGCTGCAAGCGCTGCCGATCAAGCGCCGGCCGGGCCGACCGCGCAAATTGCCGGTGGTCGATTTGGGGGCCAGTGCATCGGCATCGGCGGCATCGGCGGCATCGGTGGATTCCGCCGGCACGGCACCACGCACCAACGACCCGGACCGCACGATGGCCAACATCGTCGAGGTGGCCACCCGCGAGTTTGCCGACAAAGGCCTGGCCGGTGCGCGCATCGACGAGATTGCCGCCGCCACGCGCACCAGCAAGCGCATGATTTATTACTACTTCAACAGCAAGGAGGCCTTGTACCTGGCCGTGCTGGAGCAGGCCTACCGCCGCATTCGCCAGATCGAAACCGCGCTGAACCTGGCCGATCTGCCGCCCGAGCTGGCACTGCGCACGCTGGTGGGCTTTACCCACGATTACCAGTTGGCCAACCCCGATTTCATCCGCCTGGTGATGAACGAAAACATGCACCGGGGCGAGTTTCTGGCGCAAAGCCCGGTGATCCAGCGGCTCAATGTGCCGGCCATCGACGAGGTGCGGGCGGTCTACCAGCGCGGTGTGTGCGCGGGTGTTTTCCGGCCGGATGTAGACCCGGTGGACCTGCACATGTCGATCTCGGCGCTGAGCTTTTTCAACGTCAGCAACCGCGCCACGTTTGCGCTGATCTTCAAGCGCGACCTGGATGATCCGCAGGCGATCGCCGCACGGCGCGAGAGCATCATCGAGATGATCCTGCGCTTTGTGCGCCGCTGAGCGCGGACGGTTGACGGTGCGCGCGGCCGCATAAACTGCCGGCTCAACAAGCCCGCTCCGGGGTGCCGAGGACAAGCCGAGGACAAGCCGATGACCGATCCGCGAACCGACCGTGAAGCCATTGGCGATGTGCCCAACCCGCTGGGGCTGGACGGCATCGAGTTCATCGAATACGCCACCAGCCGGCCGCAGGCGCTGGGCCAGGTGCTGGAGATGATGGGCTTCCGGCCGGTGGCGCGGCACCGCTCGCGCGAGGTGCTGCTGTACCGCCAGGGGGGCATGAACGTGGTGATCAACGCCCATGTCAGCGGCCGCCCCAGCCACCAGCGGCCCACCGAAAACCCGGTGATCACCGCCGTGGCGCTGCGGGTGCGCGATGCGGCGGCCGCCTACCAGCGGGCGCTGGACCGCGGCGCCTGGGCCGTGCCCACGCATGTGGAGGTGATGGAACTCAACATCCCGGCGATCCACGGTGTCGGCGCCAGCCGGCTTTATTTTGTCGATCGCACCCGCGATTTTTCGATCTGGGATGTGGACTTTGTGACTATCCCCACGGTGGACAAACAACCCCCCGCGCTGGCCGGGCTGCACTGGTTTGGCATCGTGCAATACATCGGCACCGACCGGCTGGACGACTGGACCGAGTTCTACCGCGAGCTGTTTGCTTTTGACGAGTTGCCCGACGACGAGCGCTTTGGCATCCTGCCCAAGGGCCGCATCCTGCGCAGCCCTTGCCGCACGTTTTACCTGCAGCTCATCGAGCCCGAGCCCGGCATCGTTGAAGTGGAGGGCGAAGAAACCTTGCAGCGCATGGGCCTGGGCACCGCCGATGTGCCGGCCGCCGTGGTGGCGCTGCGCGCACGCGGCGTGGAGTTTGTTGAATCGTCCGGCCTGCACACCGAAGACCGCGGCGCACTGACCAAGACCTGGCTGGGCGGCGTGATGTTTGAGCTGGTGCATGACGCACGGAGCGCCTGATGTCGCAACGCTCAGGCAACTTCGACGACTTTGGCATGGACACGATCTCGCTGGCGGGATCGCTGGAGAACAAGCTCAAGGCCATGCGCGAGGCCGGTTTCAGCCAGGTGATGCTCAAAGCCAACGACATCGTCGGCCACGATGGTGGCGTGGATGCGGCAGTGCGTGCGGTCAAGGCCAGTGGCTTGCGCGTCACCGGCTTCCAGGTGCTGCGGGATTTTGAAGGCCTGTCCGGCCATCTGCACGATTACAAGGTGGACATGGCCAAGGCGATGCTGGAGATGGCGTTTGCACTGGGTGCACCGCTGCTGCTGGCGTGCTCCTCCACCAGCCAGCACGCCAGCCAGGACCTGGATGCGATTGCACGCGATCTGCGCAAGCTGGCGATGCTGGCGGTGCCGATGGGCATCAAGGTGGCCTACGAGGGCCTGAGCTGGGGCCGCACGGTGAACGAGTTCACCACCGCCTGGGACGTGGTGTGCCGCGCCGACTGCCCCAACCTCGGCATCGGCATCGACTCGTTCCACATCCTGGCGGCAGGCAC
>JANOBL010000607.1:0-5144 GCA_031411635.1 Betaproteobacteria bacterium | reverse complement strand
TGACCGGCCCGACGATGGCCATCGAGACCGTCGAGCAGTGGTTCCAGCGGCTGGCGTTGGGGGCGCACGGCCAGGTCGATGCGCTGCAGGGCCTGCCTGCAGGGCGTGAGGCGGCGGCGACCCTGCTTGTGCTGCGCGAATTCATGCACCACAGGGGCCACCCGGCCATCGCCGTCGTCGAGCCGCCCAAAGCGCTTGTAGACCTGCCTGCATCGGCGTAGACGCGGAGTCCCCTCACTTCCCTGGAGCACGCCATGGCTACCTACAAGGTCGGATTTTTCGTCGGCAGCCTGTCCTCGACGTCGATCAACCGCCTGCTCGCCAAGGCGCTGGTGAAGCTGGTGCCCCCGACCTGGTGCTGAGCGAGATCGCGATCACGGACCTGCCGCTGTACAGCCAGGACCACGACGCCGACTACCCGCCGGTAGCGCGCGCCTTCAGGCGGTCGATCGCCGATGTCGATGCGGTGCTGTTCGTGACGCCCGAATTCGGTGGCCTGAAGAACGCCATCGACTGGGCGATCCGGCCCTGGGGCAAGAACTCCTTCGCGCAGAAGCCCTCGGGCGTCATCGGCGCCTCGCCGGGCGCGATCGGCACCGCCGTGGCTCATCACCGCCGAGGGCGAGGTCAACGACGAAGGCACGAAGAAGTTCCTGCAGAACTACATGGGCGAGCTGCATGCCTTCATCGTGCGCGTGCTGACCGTGCTGCCCCGCAAGGGCTGAGTGCCGGCCTGCCCCGGACAAGCCCATGACCACCCGAACACCGATTGGTGTGAGGATTCACCACATCGCGACGCGGGACTCGAAGCGGAAGACTTGACCGATGCTGGCGGCGGTTCGGTCAGCGGACTTGCCCGCCGGGCGCGGCCCTATCGCATCGACGCCGTCATGCCGGGCGAGGTTCGGGCCGCGGCGGGTCCATCAGCCCGACCAGGCCCATGAAGTCCAGATCGTGGACGTAGCTGGAAAGGTCCAGCGCTGGTTCGAACTCTGCTGTCGTCAGCGTGCGCGACGCGATCAGCAGGCCCTGCAGGCCGCGCCGGGCAAGTGCGTGGTACTCGGCATCAACCGTGGCGGCTTCGGCCGCACCGAACGGCGCGCGAACGCCATCCACGGTCCAGTGTCGGCTGCGATTCGCCGGTCAGCGCCCACTCGTCGATCTCGAGTCCCGCGGCGAGCCAGAGGCGCCCGTCCGCGGCGATGCGGTCGCCTGCCTCCAACAGCAGAACATCGCCGGGCACCAGTGTTTCCGCGGCGACCACCTGGCTGACCCCGTCGCGGCGCACGCGCGCCTGGCTCGGCAGCATCGACTTCAGCGCCGCCAGGCTGCGCTCAGCGCGGTACTCCTGGTAGAAGCCGACAAGCGCGTTGATCACGACGACGGCGAGGATCACGACCGCATCCTTCGTGCTGCCGATCGACGCGGCGAGCACCACGGCACCGAGCAGCATCAGGATGAGGATGCTCTTGAACTGCGCCAGCAGCACCCGCCACGGCGGCCGGGCCGGCGCCTGCGGCAGGCGGTTGGGGCCGACACGCGACAGCCGCGTCCGTGCTTCGCCGACGGTCAGCCCGCTGTCCGGGTGGACCTCCATCTGTGCCGCAGCGGCCTCGGCATCCAGCGCGTGCGCCGGCCTCCGCATGTCCAACGGGGCCGCCGTGCGCGTGACGTCGGCCGGCACGCGATCAGGCCTTGAGCGACTGCCCACCCACGACAGGACGCCAACCGGTCATGGCGTGATCGCCACCTTCAGCACGCCGTCACGCTGATGGCTGAACAGCTCGTAGGCCTTTTCGATGTCGTCCAGCTTGAAGCGGTGCGTGACCATCGGGGCGAGGTCGACGCGCCCCGACTGGATCACCGACATCAGGCGGCGCATGCGTTCCTTGCCCCCGGGGCACAAGCTCGTCACGATCTGGTGGTCGCCGAGCCCGGCCGCGAAGGCGCCCAGCGGGATCGTGAGATCGGTGGAGTACACCCCCAGGCTCGACAAGGTGCCGCCCGGCCTGAGCACGCGCAGACAGGCTTCGAAGGTGGCCTGGGTGCCCAGTGCCTCGATGGCGACGTCGACGCCGCGCCCGTCGGTGAGGCGCATGATGGCCTCCACCGGGTCGGTGCTGCTGCTGTCGATGACGTGGTCGGCACCCATGCGGCGGGCGATCTCAAGGCGGTTGGGCAGACGGTCCACACCGATCACCGTGGTCGCACCGCTCAGCTTGGCGCCGGCCGTGGCGCACAGACCGATGGGTCCTTGCGCGAACACCGCCACCGTGTCACCGATGCGAATGTTGGCGCGCTCGGCGCCGGCCAGGCCGGTCGACATGATGTCGGGGCACATCAGCACCTGCTCGTCGCTGAGTTCGTCGGGCACCGCCGCGAGGTTGGTCATGGCGTCGGGTACGAGCACGTACTCGGCCTGGCAGCCGTCGATGGTGTTGCCGAACCTCCAGCCGCCCAGCGGCTTCCAGCCATGGACGGTGCCGGCGCCGTCCTGTGAGCCATAACCGCACTGGCAGGCGTTGCTCCAGCCGCTGGGCGTGATGGCGCCGGCGATGACGCGCTGCCCCTCGCGGTAGCCCTGCACCGCCGAGCCGAGCTTGTGGATGACGCCGACCGGCTCGTGGCCCACGGTCAAGCCGCGAGCCACCGGATATTCACCCTTCAGGATGTGGACATCGGTGCCGCAGAGGGTGGTGGTGGTCACCTTGACCAGCGCGTCGAGCGGGCCGACATCCGGGATGCGCTTGTCCTCGAGCACGATGCGCCCGGGTTCGACGAACACGGCGGCTTTCATCATCGTCATGGTGAGGCTCCTGGAGGTGTTGGGATCAACGAATGGCCCGCAGTGGCGGGGCGACCGCGGTATCGACTTCAACCGCCCGCAGACGCAGCGCGTTGCCGATCACGCTCACCGACGAGAGCGCCATCGCGGCAGCCGCCACCACTGGTGAGAGCAGCAGGCCGAAGAAGGGGTACAGCACGCCAGCCGCGAGCGGGATGCCGGCCACGTTGTAAGCGAAGCTCAGCACCAGGTTCTGCCGGATGTTGCGCATCGTCGCGTGCGACAGCGTGCGCGCGCGCACGATGCCCATCAGGTCGCCCTTGAGCAGGGTGATGCCCGCGCTCTCCATCGCCACGTCGGTGCCCGTGCCCATCGCAATGCCCACGTGGGCGGCGGCCAGGGCCGGAGAGTCGTTGACCCCGTCGCCGCCCATCGCGACCATCCGGCCTTCGGCCATCAGCCGCTGCACGACCGCGACCTTGTCCTCGGGGAAGACCTCGGCCACGACTTCGTCGATGCCGAGTTGGCGCCCGACAGCCTCCGCCGTCGTCTTGCCGTCACCGGTGAGCATGACGATGCGTATGCCCGCCGCCTTCAGCGCAGCGAGGGCCTGCGGCGTCGTCGCCTTGATGGGATCTGCGATCGCGACGAAGCCCGCCAACTGGCCGCCCACGCCGACGAAGATGACGGTGGCTGCGTTGGCGCGCTGTGCCTCGGCGACGTGGTCCAGGCTGTCGACGCTGATGCTGTGCTCGGCGAGAAACTTGCCGCTGCCCGAGACCACCTGCACGCCGTCGACCGTGCCGACGACGCCCTTGCCGACCGGTGAATCGAAGTCGACCACCAGCGACAAGGCCAGCTTGCGCGCCAACGCGTCGTTGACGATGGCCAGGGCCAGCGGGTGTTCACTCGCCCGCTCGACGCTGGCCAGCTTCTGCAGCACGTCGTCGCGCCCAAACCCATGGGCAGCCTCGATGTGAACGACCTTCGGCTTGCCCTCGGTGAGGGTGCCCGTCTTGTCCAGCACCAGCGTGTCGATCTTCTCCATGCGCTCCAGCGCTTCGGCATCGCGGATCAGCACGCCATGCTGGGCCCCCTTGCCGACGCCGACCATGATGGACATCGGCGTGGCCAGGCCCAGCGCACAGGGGCAGGCAATGATCAACACGGCGACGGCCGTGATGAGCGCGTAGCTGAACGCCGGAGAGGGCCCCCAGACCAGCCAGGCGACGAAGGTCAGCACGGCGATCGCTATGACCACCGGGACGAACCAGCCCGCCACTTGGTCGGCCATGCGCTGGATGGGCGCCCGGCTGCGCTGCGCTGCCGCCACCATGTGCACGATCTGCGAGAGCAGCGTGTCGGCGCCGACCTTCTCGGCGCGCATCAAGAAGCCGCCGGTCTGGTTCAAGGTGCCGGCGGTCACTTTCGAGCCCACGGCCTTGGCCACCGGAATCGGTTCACCGGTGACCATCGACTCATCGACGTTGCCCTTGCCGTCGGTGAGTTCGCCGTCGACCGGGATCTTCTCGCCCGGCCGCACACGAAGCAGGTCACCCACCTGGATGGCGTCGACCTGCACGGTCGCGTCGGTCCCATCCGCGTCCACCTTCACCGCGGTCTTCGGCGCCAGCCCGAGCAGCGCTTTGATGGCACCGGACGTCTTCTCCCGTGCCCGCAGTTCCAGCACCTGACCGAGCAGCACGAGCGCTGTGATGACGGCCGCCGCCTCGAAGTAGATGGCGACGGCGCCATCGGCCATTCGCAGGTTCGCAGGGAACCACTGCGGCGCCACCGTTCCGACGATGCTGTACAGCCAGGCCGCACCGGTGCCCAGCGCGATGAGCGAGAACATGTTCAGGCTGCGGTTCTTGACTGATGCCCGCGCGCGCACGAAGAACGGCCAACCTGCCCACAGCACGACTGGCGTCCCAAGCAGCAGTTGCACCCAATTCGACGTCTGCTGCGCGATGAGGTGGTGAATGTTGAAGAGGTGACCGCCCATCTCCAGCGCGAAGACCGGGACCGTCAACGCAGTCCCAATCCAGAAGCGCTTGGTCATGTCGCGCAGTTCGGGGCTTTCGCCTTGGTCGGCAGTGGCCAGCACCGGCTCGAGCGTCATGCCACAGATGGGGCAGTTGCCCGGACCCATCTGTCGCACCTGTGGATGCATAGGGCAGGTGTACTCGACCTCGCTCTGGTCGCCCTTGGGCGGCGGCTTCGTTGCAGCTGGCGAGTGTGCTGCGTGGCTGTGCTCGTGATGAGCGCCGGTCATCACCGTACCGTCTGGCATCACATGCGTGCCGTGTTGAGCCTCGTCAGGGGTCGTAGTCGTATCAGCTTGCATGGCGCACTCCAG
>JANOBL010000606.1:0-5692 GCA_031411635.1 Betaproteobacteria bacterium | reverse complement strand
CACCACGATCAACTCGGCGCCGCGCGCCCGCAACGGCGCCAGCGCCGACAAGCTGGCCACGATGCCCGGCGCTTCGTCCAGCACCGGCATCACGATAGTCAAACCCGGCCTCATCGGGGCGCGTCGTTCAGCGTCCAGTCGTAATCGGTGAAGGCCACCGGCACCTGCTGGCCGCGGATGCGCTCCCGCTCGGCCGGTGCATCGGCAAGCTGATCGGCGTAGCGCGCCAGAAACACCGGCAAGGACGTGATGCCCCGGTGGCCGGCTTTGAAGTCGTCGCCAAACCAGTCGAAGATCTTCGACACCTCCAGCCGGCTGCGCTGGGTGCTGTAGCGGTTGCGGCTGCGGTCGCTGATGAAACGTATTGCCTGCTCGTCGAGTTGCGCGTCCAGCCGCTCCGCGACAAAGGCTTCTTCACGCAATGCCGGGCAGCCGATGCTGGCGCAGTTGACGGCAAAGTGCACCCGCGGGTCGTCGTAGCGCCCGGGCTTGCGCAGCATCTCGTGCTCGATCTCGTCGAGTGACACCTTGCCGCCCAGCAGTGGGATCCACTTCGGCTTCCACGGGCTTTGCAGCAGGTTGCCCAGGTCCTTGATCGATTTCAGATCGGGGTACTTGGTCAGGATCAGCTCCACCGTGAAGGCGTTGTAGGCGTTGATCAAAAACGCCATCTGCTGGGGTTTGCTGAAAGCTTTGAACGCCGCGTCGCTGACCGCCGACAGGTTGTCCAGCACCGTCTTCAGCGCGGCCCGGTCGCTGGCAAAAGCGGCATAACGCAGTTGCGAAGCCTGGCCGCCGCGCTGCACCAGCACATGTTTTTTCAGCAGCGCTGACCACGCGGCGTGGCTGTGGTCAAACGTCTGCGCAAACACAGGCGGGACAAGGGTGGCAGCGGCAGCAGCGGCCACCAGCAGTTGACGGCGATGGGGGTTCATTGGCGCTCCCAGTTGTGGTACTTGGCCACCCACTGCAGCAGCTTTTGCGGCGCATGCGCACGCTTCCATTCACCGGCAGCGTATTTGTTGGCCTCGGCCAAGGTGGGGTAGGTGTGGATGGTGCCCAGGATCTTGTTCAGCCCCAGGCCGTGTTTCATCGCCAGCACAAACTCGGCCAGCAGATCACCGGCATGTGCGCCGACGATTGTTGCGCCCAGGATCCTGTCCTTGCCCGGCACCGTCAGCACTTTGACAAAGCCGTGCGCGGTGCCGTCGGCGATTGCGCGGTCCAGGTCGTCAATGCCGTAGCGGGTCACTTCAAACGGGATTTTTTGCTCAAGCGCTTCGCTTTCCGACAAGCCCACCCGCGCCACCTCGGGGTCGGTGAAGGTGGCCCAGGGGATCACCGAATAATCGGCCTTGAAGCGCTTGAAGCGGCCAAACAGCGCGTTGACCGCCGCATACCAGGCCTGGTGCGCGGCGGTGTGGGTGAACTGGTAAGGCCCGGCCACGTCGCCCACCGCGTAGATGTTGGGGTAGTTGGTCTGCAGCCAGGCGTTGGTGGCAATCGTCTTGCGGGGTGTCAGCGTGATGCCCAAGGCCTCGATGCCATAGCCCTGCACCCGCGGGCTGCGGCCCACCGCGCACAAAAGCTGGTCAAACTCGATCGCCAGTTCCTGACCGGCGTGTTTGACGATCAGGCGTTTGATGTCTCCCGCCTGCTCGCAGCGCAAGGCCTGGTGGCCGGTGAGCAGGTTCACGCCGTCTTCGCGCAGCGCGTCGGCCACCAGCGCCGACACCTCCACGTCCTCGCGCACCATCACCCGGTCCAGCATCTCCACCTGCGTCACCTGGGCGCCGAGACGGGCAAAGCTCTGCGCCAGCTCGCAACCGATCGGGCCACCCCCCAGCACCACCAGGCGCTTGGGGCATTCGGTCAGGCCCCAGACCGTGTCGCTGGTCAGAAAGCCGATCTCTTTGAGCCCCGGTATCGGCGGCACCAACGGGCTGGCGCCAGCGGCGATCACGATGCTGCGGGTGCTCAGCGTCTGCACACTGCCGTCGGCCAGTTGGACTTCCACCAACCACGGTGACGTGATGCGTGCATGGCCTTGCAGCACCTCCACGCCCAGGCTGGTGTAGCGCGCTATCGAATCATGCGGCTCGATGTCGGCGATCACGCGCTGGATGCGCAACATCACCGCCGCAAAGTCCACCTCGCCGCTGGCGTTTTGGATGCCCAGCGCCGAAGCCTGCTTGATCTGCTTGGCCAGCTTGGCCGAACGGATCAGCGCCTTGCTGGGCACACAGCCGTAGTTCAGGCAATCACCGCCCATCTTGTGGCCCTCGACCAAGCTGACCTTGGCCTTGACCACCGCTGCGATGTAAGCCGACACCAGGCCACCGGCACCAGCGCCTATCACCACCAGGTTGCGGTCAAAGCGGGCCGGTTTTGGCCAGCGGGCGTAGATTTTGCGGGCCTGCAACCAGCCCACCCCCGCCTTGGCCACCAGCGGAAACAGCCCCAGCAGCACAAAACTGCCCAGCAGGCCGGGCGACAGGATTTGCGACGGCGACTGGATGGCCGCCAACTGCGTGCCGGCGTTTACAAACACCGCCGTGCCCGGCAGCATGCCTAACTGGCTGAAACCATAAAACCGGGCGGCGCTGATCGGTGTCAACGCCGACATCAGGTTGATCAAGAAAAACGGAAACGCCGGCACCAGGCGCAGCGTGAGCAGGTAGAACGCGCCGTCGCGTTTCATGCCTTCGTTGATCGGTGCCAGCGCCTTGCCAAAGCGCGCCTGCACCATGTCGCGCAGCAGGTAACGCGCCACCAGAAACGCCAACAGCGCGCCCAGGCTGGACGCAAACGACACCAGCACCAGGCCCACACCCAGGCCGAACATCGCACCGGCCGCCAGCGTCAGGATGGTGGCCGCACCCGGGATTGACAGCGCGCAGGCCGCCACGTAGACCGAAAAAAACGACAGCGCGGTGAGCAGCGGCTGGGCCTGGTAGGCACCTACCAGCGCGGCGCGGCTGGCCTTGAGGGACTCCAGCGTCAGCAGCCGGCCCAGATCGAAATGCTGGTACAGCGCGGCCAGCACCAGCACCCCCAGGGCCAGGCCCAGCCACAGCGCTTTTTTGGAGCCGGCGGGCTTCATGCCGGCGCCGCTGTTGCCAGCGTTTTGCCAAACAGCGGCGGCTTGCTTTGCTTGGGGGTCGGATGGGGCGGCATGGCTTGCAGGGTATACGACAGCGGGCTGCAACGGGATGCAGCATCGCGACAGTCACAATCCCGGGCTTGGCCAGCCCTTCCGACACCATGCCAACGCGGCGCCACCCGCCGCCCAGCCAGGCCACCGGTCCGGCGGCCTGGCTGCTGCGGCTGGATAAACACCAGCTCGGCCCGGATGCCCAATGGCCGCCGGTGCCGGCGCACCTGGCCGCTGGCGCCGCTGTCAGCATCGACGGCAGCGCCTTGCCGCACTGGGATGCCGGCCTGGCCGCCGATCTGTGGTCGCTGCGCCAGGCCTTGCAACAACGCGGCCTGGTGGTGACGCTGGCCGCGCTGCCGGCCGGGCTGCTGGAAATCCTTGAATTGGCGGGTGGCGCGGATCAAGCCCCCCTCACCACCCCGGCCACCACCGCGCCTGCCAACAGCCCAAGTCCACCGGCACCACGCCCACCGCGCGAGGCGGCGATCACCATCGCTTTTTTCGGTGAGGTGCTGATCGCGCTGTGGCGCTGGCTGCGTGGCCACAGCGCGCTGCAGGCCGCCGATGTGTTGCACCAGCTTGACCAGACCGGCCCACGCTCGGTGCCCATCGTGCTGCTGACTTGCGCTTTGATCGGCCTGATGCTGGCCTACATGGGCGGTGCGCAGCTTGGCCGCATCGGCGCGCAAGGCTATCTGGCCGATGTGGTGACCGTGGGCATGGTGCGGGAGCTGGCCGGGCTGATGGCCGGCGTGATCCTGGCGGGCAGGGTGGGCGCGGCGTTTGCATCCCAGCTTGCCAGCATGCAGGCCGGCGAGGAGATCGACGCGCTGCGGGTGCTGGGCGTGGACCCGATCACCCACCTGGTTCTGCCACGCCTGCTGGCCTTGCTGCTGATGGCGCCGGCACTGATCCTGTTTGGCGCGCTGGCCGGCGTGGCGGCCGGTTGGCCGGCGGCCGTGGCGGTGTACGGCGTGTCCAGCAGCGAGTACTGGCACCAGTGCCAGCGTGCACTCACCGCCACCCACTTGTGGATAGGCCTGTTCAAGGGCTTGTTGTACGTGGCGCTGGTGGCGCTGGCCGGCTGCCGCGAAGGCTTGATGGCCGGCCGCAGCGCGCAGGCGGTGGGCCTGGCCACCACCACCGCGGTGGTCAAGGCGCTGGTGTGGATCGTCACCGCCGCCTGCACCACCACGGTGGCCTTCACGGCGCTGGGTTTTTGAGCATGACCACCGCAACCCCCGAGGTTTTGCTGCAGGTGCGCGGGCTGACGGTGATGGCCGGTGGCCGCCTGGTGCAGCAAGGGCTGGATTTCGACATCCACTGCGGCGAGGTGCTGGTGGTGGTGGGGCCCAGCGGTTGTGGCAAGAGCACCTTGCTGCGCCATCTGGTGGGGCTGGACCGGCCGGCCGCCGGCCAGGTGTTGTACGAAGGCCAGGACATGCACCACGGCCCGGACCAGGCCCAGGCCGCGCTGCGGCGGCGCTTTGGCATGATGTTCCAGGCCGGCGCGCTGTGGAGTTCGATGACGGTGGGCGAGAACCTGATGCTGGCGATGCGCTTGTTCACCCCGCTGGACGCTGCCGCGCGGCAGCGCCGGGCGCGTTTCAAGCTGGCGCTGGTGGGCTTGGAGGACGGCTTCGACCGCATGCCGGCCCAACTTTCCGGCGGCATGCGCAAGCGTGCGGCGCTGGCCCGGGCGCTGGCGCTGGACCCGGCGATCCTGCTGCTGGACGAGCCCGGCTCCGGCCTGGACCCGGGCAACGCCGCGCGGCTGGACGGGCTGATACTGAACTTGCGGCAGCATCTGGGCACCACGGTGGTGATGGTGACGCACGAGATCAGCAGCGTGTTTGAAGTGGCCGACCGGGCCTTGTTTCTGGATGATCAAAGCAAAACCATGACAGCGCTGGGCCCACCCCGGGACTTGCTGGCCCACGGGCCGGCGGCGGTGCGGCTGTTTTTGCGCCAGGGTGTGGGTGAGGGTGTTGGCGGGTGTGTTGACCTCGGGGCGAGGCCATGAAAGCCGCCGCCTGGCGTGTAGGCCTGTTCACCCTGGCCGGGCTGGCACTGTCAGTGCTGGCGGTGGTGTGGGTGGGCGGGCGCTGGTTTGCCGCCACCGAGCAGGCGGTGATGCGCTTCGACCGCTCGGTGTTTGGCCTGCAAGTGGGTGCGCCGGTGGTGTTTCGTGGTGTGCGGGTGGGCCAGGTCAGCGCCTTCGGGCTGACGCCGGTGGGGCCGCAGGATGTGGTGATCGCGGTCACCGCCACTTTTGACCGCATGCTGCTGCTGGACCTGATTGCACCCACGTCCGGCGCGCCCGGCCGCAGCGAGTCGGTGCTGGCCACCTTGGTGCAGCGTGGCCTGGTGGCAAGGTTGGCGATGCAAAGCCTGCTGACCGGCCAGCTCTATGTCGATCTGAACCTGGACCCCGCACGCACGGCGGCGGCCGGCGCGCCCCTCAACCGCGCCGGCCGGCCCGGGAACCCCACCCCCCCGACCCGGCTCGCCCCCGTGCCGGCCCCGCGCGAAGGG
>JANOBL010000605.1:0-4869 GCA_031411635.1 Betaproteobacteria bacterium | reverse complement strand
CGACCGCATCACCCAGCCCTGAGCCTGCCGCACCCTCTGGCCTGGCCGCGATGGCTGCTGCTGCGTTCTCTGCACCCCTGTCAGCCGGCGCCCAAACCGGCCCGGACGACGCTGAGTTGGGTGCCTGGCTGCACCTGCTGCACGCCCCCGGCATTGGCCGCGAGGCCGCGCGCCGGCTGCTGGCCCGGTTTGGCAGCCCACAAGCCGCACTGGACGCCCCAGTGTCCGAGCTGGGCTGGTTGCTGGATGCCCCCACCGCGCTGAGCCTGCACCTGCCGCCCGAGGGCCATGCCGATCGGCTGGTGGCCACGCTGGCCTGGCGCCGGGCCGGGTCCAGCCGCCGGGTGATGGTGCTGGGCGATGCCGATTACCCGCCGCTGCTGCTGCACACCGCCGATCCGCCGCTGCTGTTGTACCTGCACGGCCGCACTTCGCTGCTGGCGGCACGCTCGCTGGCCATCGTCGGCAGCCGGCAACCCAGTGCCCAGGGCCTGGACAATGCACGCTCGTTTGCGCGTGCGCTCAGCCGCCACGGTTGGACCATCGTTTCGGGCCAGGCGGCAGGCATCGACGGCGCGGCGCACGAGGGTGCGCTGGAAGGTGCCACCGGCCACCCGACGGCTGGCAGCACGGTGGCGGTGATCGGCACCGGCATCGACCGCGTCTACCCCGGCATGCACAAGGCGCTGGCGCAACGCATTGCGGTGCAGGGGCTGCTGGTCAGTGAGTTCCCGCTGGGCGCACAACCGCTGGCCGGGCATTTTCCGCAGCGCAACCGCCTGATCGCCGGTTTGAGCCGGGGCACCTTGGTGGTGGAGGCGGCCTTGCGCTCAGGCTCGCTGATCACCGCCAAATTGGCGGCCGAGGCCGGCCGCGAGGTGATGGCCATCCCTGGCTCGGTGCTGGCGCAGCAGTCGCATGGCTGCCATGCGCTGATCCGCCAGGGCGCGGCGTTGGTGGAATCGGTGTCGCAGGTGCTGGAAGAGCTGGACGGCCTGCCGTCGCTGGCGCTGCAGGCCGGCATCGCCGCAGCGCCGCAGGCCGCACCCGAACCCCCTGCCCAAGACCCGGTGCTGCGCGCTCTGGGCCACGATCCGCTGAGCCTGGACGCGCTGATCGCGCGCTGCGGCTGGGCCGCACCGTCGCTGTCGGCCCATTTGCTGACGCTGGAGCTGGACGGCCGCGTGGCCCGCCTGCCGGGCGGTTTGTACCAGCGCCGGCAAGCCGTTTGAAGGGGCTGGCCGAACCCACCGCAACATCACTTTCTGCCGAAACGCCTGCGGTATAGTGGATTGATGTTCGAGGTTCTGGTTTATCTGTACGAGACTTATTGGCGGCCCGACGCCTGCCCGGACCACGACCAGCTCACCCGCAAATTGTCGGCCGTGGGCTTTGAGACCGACGAGATCGCCGAGGCGCTGACCTGGCTGGACGGCCTGGCCGAAACCGCGCAAGCCCATGCCGGCGAACAATCGGAAGGCGCGCTGCGGGTGTACTCACCGGCCGAGGTTGAGCGGCTGGGCGAGGACTCGATCGGTTTTGTCGCATTCCTGGAATCCGCCGGCGTGCTGCCACCCGCGATGCGCGAGATGGTGATCGACCGCGCCACTGCCGTCGGTGACAGCCCGCTGGCGCTGGAAGACCTGAAGGTCATCGTGCTGATGGTGTTCTGGAGCCTGGGCGAAGAGCCCGATGCGCTGATCCTGGACGAGTTGTTCGTCGCGCCCGAAGAGCGTCTTATCCACTGACTTCACCCCCCTTCCCCTTCAAGGGGGTGGGTTGGGGTGGGGGTCAAGCGTCGGCGGCAGCGCGGCAAACACTGAACCCCCATCCCAAGCTTCCCGCTGGCAGGGGGAAGGCGCTAGTTCATCAAGCGCGACGGATCCGCATCCAGCTTGGCCAGCGCATTGCGCGTGGCCTTCACCGTCAAAGCCTCGTCCTGCGCCGGCAGCAACAGCCCGGCTTGCAAAAACGCCGCCAGCCGCTGCTGCTGGAACAGCACACAACGGCCCTTGGGCGTGACAAACAGCGACAACTGGCGGTGCAGGCCATGCCAGGCAAGCTGCACTGCCTCGCGCCGATTGCGGTATTCCAGCGTGTACCAGCTACCCACCAGCAGCTCGCGGGCCCAGGCCAGCATCGGCGCCGACGGCATCGTGCCGCCGTCGGAAACCACCTCCAGGCCTGAGCTTTCGTGTCCCGACAGGTCCAGCACCAGCGATTCGTCGATCTCAAAATCCGCCGCGCCCGGCAGCAGTTCTTCCAGCGATTCCAGCCGCTCCATCAGGTCTTGCAAGCGCTCGTTGGAGATCACCGCGGCCTTGGCGGTAAAGGCCGCCGCCAGCGCGCTGTTCAGTGCGCTGATGCGCTCCTCCTGGCGCTCGGCACTGATGTTGGCCGAGCTCATGCCCTCGCGCAGGCGCTTGAGCAGCGGTGGCAGCCGGCGGATCACCTCGGCACGCTCCTCGCGCGTGACCTTGGCGCTGGCCGACCAGATCAGATCGGCGGCGGCCCGCTTCATCACCTTGGTCTCGGCGCTCTGGCCGCCAAAGCGCACCGCCGACGTGGCCAGCACATCGGCCCAGACCTGGAACAAAAACTGCCGGATGCCCTCGTGCACCGGCACCTCGTTGAGCATGCGGCGCAGCTCGATCGTGTACTGGATCGCCAGTGTCTCGCGCTGCTCCACCTGCTGGGCCAGCGACACGCCGCGTTTGCTGGCCTCGTTTTCGTTCTTGAAAAAATGCTCCAGGAATTTCTCGAACTCGACCAGCACGGTCTGGAACACACGCCGGCCGGTGTCGGGATAAGACTCGACCACCTGCACCACGCGCTTGATCTCTTTTTCCAGCGCATCACCGATGTTGCGGCTGGCGCTGTCCAGGCCCATCACGCAGGCGCCCATGCGGTCGATCAGCCGGCGCGCGGGGTGGTCCAAGGTGGCAAAAAAGTCGGGCTCGCTGACGGCCACCCGCAGCACCGGCATTTGCAGCCGGGCAAACCAGACCCGCATCGCGGCCGGGATGCGGTCTTCGGTCAGGATGCTCTGGAACATCATCGCCACGATCTCGATCGTCGCGCGCTCGGCCGGTGTGCCCGCCGCCTGCTTCAGCGCTTGTTTGCCGGCCTGCAACTCGTCCAGCAGCATCGGCCCGGTGGGCGCCATCGCCTGGCCCGCTGCGCCTCCTGCTGCGGCCGGCGCAAAGCGCTTGCCAAAACGCTGCTGGACGTTGTTGATCGCCGACTGCAGCGCTTCGCTCACCGGCCGCACATGGGTGGTGTCGGCAAAGCCCGGCAAATGCCGGCCCACCAGCCGGTTCAGCCGGCCCATCACCGCCTCGGCATGGTCGCTGCCACGGGCCAGCGGTGCGGCCCGGGTCATCATGCGGGTTTCTTCGCCAACGGTGGAGTCGCTGTCGCTGCTGGGCCTGCGGCTGGCTGCTGCCCGCCCGCCGGTGGACGGGCGTGCGCCAGTGGGCTGGGCAGGCTGACGTGCACCGCCAGCCGCCGCTGGCTCGGCCGGCGCACTGCCGCTGCGCAAGCGGCTGGCGGCGGGCTCACCCGGCTGCGCGCCGGTGCCGGTTTGGGTGGTGCCGCTGTAAGGCGCACCACCACCGGCCAGCGTGACGCTGTGCCCCGGCCCCTGGGTGCGGCCGGTGCTGCCGCTGGCATCCACCGTGCGGCGGATGTAGGGCCGCAAATCCACGTCCTGCATCACCCGGCGCTCGATCAGCCAGCGGTTGGTCTCGTGGTAGGCCTCCTCGGCCAGCGCCGCAAAACCATCGTGCAGCAGCGGCTGGGCTTCGCGCCAATCGGTGGCGGACAGGCCGGTGGAGCGCCAACCGTCCAGCACCACCCGGGCCAGGATATGGGCGCGCAGCATGTCGTGGGTGTCCAGCTCGCCACGTTGCTCCAGCATTGCCAGGCGTGAGCGCAGGTCGGTGAACTCCCAGCCGGCACGGTCCATGATCGCCAGCGCCAGCCGCGAAGTCAGGATCTCGCGCTCGATCGTGTCGTTGTCCACCAGGCTCAGCGGATCGCCCAGCGTGGGCGGCAGCTCGGAAATCGGTATGGCGGTAACCCCATGCTCCAGCACATGGCGCAGCCCGGTGGCCACCGCACGGTGCCAGCCATTGGCCATCGTGCGCAGGCCTTGCACCAGGTCGCGGCGGCGCTGGCCGGTCAGGTACTCGGCCGGTTTGTCCAGCAGATCACGCGCGCCGCTGCCCACTTGCGCCACCACGCCGGGCAGGCCCCGGATCAGTTCGTCGATGTAGAGCCGGCGGGCCTGGCCTGCCAGTTGGGCAGGGTCGCTAGCGGGAGTGGGGGCGGAGGCCATGGTGCTTGAACGTTGGCCCGGGTCGGTGTTGGCGTGCGGCGGCAGCGTGTTTGGGCAGTGCCCAGCGCGGCGCTATATCACCGCGCCAGCGTTGGGATCGTTCGGGTCTTGTTCCTTGCCGGAGGTCTTGACCAGATCATCACGCTTGACGCCCAGCCACATCGCGATCGCTGCGGCGACAAACACTGAAGAATAAATGCCGAACAGGATGCCGATGGTCAGCGCCACCGCGAAATAGTGCAGCGTTGGGCCACCAAACAGCAACATCGACAACACCATCATCTGGGTCGAGCCGTGGGTGATGATGGTGCGGCTCATCGTGCTGGTGATCGCGTGATCGATCACCTGCGGCGTCGTGAGCTTGCGGTATTTGCGGAAGGCCTCGCGGATCCGGTCAAAGATCACCACCGATTCGTTCACCGAGTAACCCAGCACCGCCAACACCGCTGCCAGCACCGCCAGCGAGAACTCCCACTGGAAGAAGGCGAAGAAGCCCAGGATGATGATCACGTCGTGCAGGTTGGCGACGA
>JANOBL010000604.1:0-10777 GCA_031411635.1 Betaproteobacteria bacterium | reverse complement strand
AAGGGCCGGATGCGCGCCAGCAGTTTGGCGCCGTCCACCGCGTAGCGCGAGGTGGGCGCGGTGATCGTGTGGTGCACGTCGATCACGGTGTTGCGCCTGACATGCACCAGCGGCGGAATCTCGTGCGCCCATTCGCGGTAAAAGCGTTGGTTGTAGGCGTCACGCTCGGCGCTGAGCCAGCCGCCACCCAGCAGCGCCCGCTCGGCAACATCGATCTTGCGGCGGTCCACCAGGATGTCGATGTCGTTGAACAGCCGGCCGCGCGCAGCGGGCAGGCCGGCAATCATGTAGGCCGCGCCTTTGAGCAGCACCACCGGTGTGTCGACGCTGGCCAGTGCACGCGCTATGCAGTCAATCTCCCATTGCACCTCGTGGGCCTGCCGCTCCACCCAGCGCAGGCCCGATTCAAGATGGGCCCAGGCGCCAGCCGGCACCGCGTCACCGGCCTGCAGATCGCTGCAATGCTGGGCCAGGCGTGCAATCAGCCGGGCCTGGCGGGCCTGGCCCAGCAGGCGCTGCCACTGCAACGTGGTCAGTGTTGGCAGGCGGCGAGGATGGCGCCACAGCGGGCTGAGCAAATCACCGCCGTCAAACGCATTTGCCTTCGGCATCACGCTGCCGCCTGCTGCTGCAGCAGCAGCCCATCAAACAGCGCCACCGCGTCGTTCAGATCGCTGTACTGGAAATCATGGCAATCGCAGCCCTCCACCATGTCGCAAAGCGCGTCAAAACCTTGCTTGCCCAAGACCATGTAGTTGAAGGCGTTGCGCCCCAGCTCCAGCATGCTGTCGGCCTTGGCGCGGGGTGTCAGCTTTGGCGAAGAGCCGGCCACATAACGAGGAAAGATCACCCAGCGTGGCCGTGCACGCTCGGCCACCCGCTGCACATGCGCGGCCGGCGCCCGCATGTGGGTGACGCTGCCTTTGACGGTGCCGTGCGACACGCGGTTGAACACCGCCTGCGGCGCAAACTGGCGGATCACCGCCAAGGACTCATTCTTCAGGCTCACCGGCCTGGCCAGCGCGCTGACCAGCCCATCGGTCAGCGAGATCAGCGCCACTTCATCCGACATCAAACGCCAGCCGCGGTGGATCAGCCCGGCGCACAAGGTGCTTTTGCCCGAGCCGGGTGGCGCCGGCAGGATCACCGCCAGCCCATCACGCTCCACCGCCGCCGCATGCAGCAGCAGGCCACCATGCGAATGCGCCGAAATGCACCAGTTCATGGCCCATTCCAGCAGCGGGTAAGCATGGTCGGCCGGCAGCGGCTCAAACGGTGATTCACCATCGAACAAAAACCGCACCTGGGGCCGTATCCAGCGCCGCAAACCGGGTGTTTTGTCGAGTTGCAGATCAAAATCGACAAACTCATCGTGACCTGGCAATGGGTTGTCTGCATAGAGCAGGCCCAGGCCCTGGTCGACCAGCGGCACCGAGGAGTGGATGCGGAAGACAAACGGCCCGGTGCGCAATACCAGGCCGCCGCCACACAGGCGCTTCGCCCGCTCGGCGGGCGGCAACTCAGACAGCAGCATGCAGGGGTTCGGGCGCTGGCGCCGGCACAATCAGGCCCAGCGCGGCAAATTGGTCAATCGCCGACGGGACCGGCGAGGTCGTGCCTGCATCAAACACCAGGCCCAAGTCGGTTTGCAGCGAAGCCAGCAATTGCTGCAATGTCAGTGGCGCACCGGACTCAAAACCCATCAGCACCGACGCGGTGACGCAATCCATCTTGTGCGTCTGCCCGGACAACACCTCGAACAAAACCCACTCATCCTCCAGAGGCCGCCAATGCAACCGGACCTTGGGATTGAGCCGCCAATGTGCTGGATCGGGGAGCCTTGAAAACGCGCTGTCACTCATCCGCAGCAGCGTACCCTAGCCCAAGGGGCTAGTTGACGGTTTGCATGTAGCCTTTGAAGAAGTTCAGCGCATTCAGCACGTTTGTCGGGTTCGGATCGTTGTAGAAGGCGCGCACTTGCGACGGGGTGTACGGGAAGAAGAACCCTGGCGGGTTTTGGATGGCATTGAGCAAGGCAACAATCCATGCCGCTTCGTCAGAGGTTGGCGTGGCGGTCAGGATGGTCAGCAACGGGGTTGCCGAGCCCGAAAACACCGTCGAGAACGGCGTGGCCTGGGTGAAGGTGATGGCGTCCACCGTGTTGGTGGCGTTGCCGGCGCTAAAGCCGGGCCAGTTGCTCAACGTGGAAAAAAAGCTGGGCGAGTGCCCCCTGCACACGTCGGTGTTGGTACCGGCTCGGCCAGAGCCCACGTTGGACTGCACGCCCGACACGGTGCAAAGCTTGGTGCCGCCCACGATGACAGGCGCGGCCAGCGTGTGGATGGGCGCCACAACGGCAACGGCCGCCGCACCCTTGCCCAAGCCTTTGATCAACAAACGACGCCGCGCCAGTGCCTCGCCCGACAGCCCGGCCGGATGGTCACTGGATTCAACATCGGTAGGGCTGGACGGCTTTAGGCGGGGGTCTGTTTGCATGATGTTGGATGGATCAGTTGAGCCAGGCAAACCCTGACGAATTACAGAAACCGTAAGCAAGTAGCACGCCAAACTTTCGATTGGCAATTAAGTCTTTAATTATCATCAACTTAGAGGATTGAGCTGCAGCCAGCGCGCCGCTTGGCAGCCGGTACCTGTCAGAAAATCCGACAGTCTGGCGCAGGCGTGGAAAAAGCTGGTTGCCAGGCGCAGCAGCGCCGCCAAGCCTCAATCGGCGTACACCCCGGCTGCCTTGATCACCGGGCCCCAGCGCTCGGTTTCCTGCTTCAACCAGCCGCGCAGGCCATCGGGTGTGAGCTTGCTGTCGGGCACCACCTCGGCACCCAGCTCGGCCATGCGGGCCATCACCATGGGGTCTTTCAAGGCCATGCGCACAGCGGCGTTGAGCTTGTCGGTGGCCTCTTTGGGTGTGCTTTTGGGGGCATAAACACCGTGCCAGACCACCACCTCAAAGCCCTTCAAACCCTGCTCGGCCAACGTAGGGGCGTCTGGCAAGGCCTTGATGCGCTGCGCCGTGGTGACGCCGTAGAACCGCACGCCGCCGGCCTTGATCTGCGGCACGGTCTGGGTGGTCTGGTCACACATCAAATCCACCTGGCCGCCCAGCAAAGCCTGCATCGCCGGACCAGTACCGCTGTACGGCACGGTGGTCAGGTCCGCACCCACTGCCTGGCGGAACACCATGCCGCACAAATGTGACACCGCGCCCAAGCCGGCATGGGCCAGATTCACCTTGTCGCCATTGGCCTTCAGGTAGACCAGCAGCTCGGGCAAGGTCTTGGCCGGCAGGTCCTTGCGCGCGACCAGCGTCATCGGCACGTCCACCACCTGGCTGATGTACTCAAAGTCAGCGAGCGGGTTGTACGTCAGCTTGCGGTACAGCGCCGGCGCGGTGGCCATGCCGTTGTGATGGATCAGCACCGTGTAACCATCGGGCGCCGCGCGCGCCACGGCGGCGGCGGCCAAGGTGCCACCGGCGCCCACCTTGTTTTCCACCACCACGGTCTGGCCCAAGGCCTTGCCCATCGGGATGCTGATCGCACGCGCCACTACATCGGTGGGCCCACCGGCGGCAAACGGCACCACCAGCGTGATCGGGCGGTTGGGGTAGTTCTGCGCCCAGGCGGCGGCACAGCCCAGGCTGGCCAGGGCGACAAGTAAACGCCGGGTGATCATCATTGGTGCCTCGGTCAGAAGGTGTAGCGGCCCATCAGGTCCAGGCGCTGCATCGCGCCTTTTTCACCCGAAAAGGTTTTGCGCTCGCCCAGGATCAGCTCGCCGCCCAGCTCAACATTCTTGATCGGCGAATAAATCAGGTTGACAAACACCTGCTGCAGCCGCCTGTTGTCCACCGCCTGCGCGGTTTTGCCCTGGTTCATGCCAAAGGCCAGCGTGCCGCGGAGCTGGTCGCTGAAGGTTTTGGCATAGCCCAGCACCAGGCCCTGGTTCTTGTCGAAGCTGATATCGCCGGTGTTGCTGTCGATCGCATAGCCGTTGCTGCCGTAGAGCTGGTCCACATCGCCGTCCACGGCGGTGTACTGGCCCATCAGCAGGTCTTTGTCGGTGAGCTTGAAGCTGCCACCGATGCCCACGCCGTAACCGCGCTTTGTGGCCGTCAGCGAGCGCTTTTCATGCGCCAGCGCACGCACGTTGACGGCGCCCCGGTCAAAGCTCTGGTCGTAGCGCAGCACGATTTGCGGCAGGCGCTCGTTGGCGCTGCCGCCGCCAAACTGGTCTTCTGGATCCTCGATCGCAGCGGTGAGCTTGTAGCCAGCCTTGGCATCGCCGTAGCTGTAGCGGATCATCGTGCGGCGCGAAAACGGTGCGCCGATCGGGCCGTTGAAATCCACCGTCTCGGGCAGGTCGTCCAGGTCCATGAAGGTGGACCAGGTCTGGCCCACCAGGAAGCCGGCGTATTCGCCGTAGGCATGGCGCAGCCGCAGCCGATTGCGGTTGCCACTGCCGTAGCTGTAGAAATCGGCCTCGATCTTGGTGTTGAAATTACCGGCGGCAGTGGGGGTGGAGGTTTCGAAGCCGAAGCGCGAGGTCTGCGCCGTCAGCTTGGTCTTGCCCTTCAAGCCCAGAGCGGCGTTGTTGGCCACCTCGCTGCCCACCGGCTGGAACATCAGGTCGGTGAAGTTGTCGCTGGGGCCGGCGCGGCCGGCATCGTGGATCAAATGCGCCTCGGCATAACCGTACAGCCGCACCGAGGTTTCGGAGCCCGGCAGCCTGAAGCCACCGCCGATGTCGCCCAGCACCACCGCGTCCCTGGCCTTGATCTCGAGCTGTTCGATGCGCTCGCCCCAGCCGCTGGCATCGGCCGGCTTGCTGCCTTGCGCCCGTTTCAGCGCATTGACTTCTTCGCGCAATTGGCGGATCTGCTCGCGCAACTCGTCCAGCACCGGGCCGGTTTGCGCTTGGGTGGGGGCATTGCTCAGCAGCAGCGACGCCGCGAGCGCGGACAATGTGGGTTGCAGCTTCATGGCTTTCTCCTTGTCGAATCGTTGTGCAGTCAATGCAGGATGCGGCCCAGGAACGCGCGGATGCGCTCGTTGTCCTGATCCGCAAAAAAGGTTTTGGGCGGTGCATCGGCCGCCACCCGGCCCTGGTCGATGAACAGCACCCGGTCGGCCACCTCGCGCGCAAAGCCCATCTCGTGGGTGACCACCAGCATCGTCATGCCGCTGCGCGCAAGCTGCTTCATCACGTCCAGTACCTCTTGCACCATCTCGGGGTCCAGTGCCGACGTGGGTTCGTCAAACAGCAGCACCTTGGGTTGCATCGCCAGGCTGCGCGCAATCGCCACCCGCTGCTGCTGGCCGCCCGAAAGCTGGAACGGGTGTTTGTGCATGTGGTCTTGCAGGCCCACGCGTTGCAGCAGTTCGCGTGCGCGGGCTTCGGCCTCAGGCCGGGCCAGGCCGCGCACCCGGCGCGGTGCCAAGGCCACGTTGTCCAGCACTGTCAAATGCGGAAACAGGTTGAACTGCTGGAACACCATGCCGACCTCGGCGCGCAGCTTGTCCAGCGCCTTGGCATCGTCATTGACCTCGATGCCGTCCACCACGATGCGGCCGGCGTCATGGGTTTCCAGGCGATTGAGCAAGCGCAGCAAGGTGCTTTTGCCCGAGCCCGAGGCGCCCAGGATCACCGCCACCTCGCCGGCGTTGAAATAGGTGCTGACATCCTTCAGCACATGGTGCGGGCCAAAGTGCTTGTTGACGCCTTCGACGGTGATCAGCGGGCCTGCGCTTGGGGTGTTCATCGCACGGGTTTCATCGCAGTTTGCCTTCGATGTCGTAGCGGCGCTCCACCGCGTCGCTGATCTGGGTCATCACCGTTGTCAGCAGCAGGTAGATGATGGCCGTGGCGATGAACACCGGCACCGCCTGGAACGAGGTGCTCTTGACCTGCGAGCCGGCGTTGGTGAGCTCCACCACGCCGATCGTGAAGGCCAGCGAAGAATCCTTCAACAAGGCCACGATGTTGTTGACCAGCGGCGGCAGTGCGATCTTGAAGGCCTGCGGAAACGTGATGTCGATGAAGGTGTGCCAGCGCGACAGGCCCAGCGAGCGCGCCGCCTCGATCTGGCCCTTGGGCACCGCCAGCAAGCCAGCGCGGATGGCCTCGGCGTTGTCGGCGCCAACATTCAGCGCCAGCGCCATGAAAGCGGCGGTGAACTCGGTGAAACGAAACCACGGGCTGATCTCAGGCAGCGCAAAGTAGACAAACAACACCTGCACCAGCAGCGGCGTGCCGCGCATCACCCAGACGTAGAAGCCGGCCACCCAGCGCAGCGGCGCCACCCGTGACACCTTGCCCAGCGCCGCCAGCAGGCCCAGCACCACGCCGATCACACCCGAAACCACGGTGAGTTGCACGGTCACCCGCGTGCCATCGGCAAACAACTGCGCGTTGTTGCCGATCGGGTCGGGCGCCATCGCCAGCGGGATCGGGATCAGCCACAGGATCAGCAGCAGCAGGCCCGAGGCGGCCAGCATCGTTGCACTGCTGCGCCGCTGGCGTGACCAGGCCGCGGGCCAGACGGAAAGGGCAAAGTCCAAGGCGGAACCCTTACCAGCTCATTTGCGGCTCATTTGCAGCTCATTTGCAGCGGATGTCCTCGTTGAACCACTTCTTGCTGATGGCGGCGTAGCTGCCATCGGCCTGGATTGCCGCCAAGGCCTTGCTCACTTCATTCGCCAGGCCGGTATTGCCCTTGGCCACTGCCGAGGCGATGCGTTCGATGAACAAAAAGTCCCCCATCTTCATGCCGCCGCCGGGGTTGGCGCTGAGTGAGTTGAGTGCGACAAAACGATCGGTCACCCAGGCATCCACCCGGCCACTGACCAGCGCGGCGCGGGCATCGGTGTCTTGCGGAAAGTTCTTGATCTCCTTGACCGCCGACACTTTCTTGACGTTTTCCAGGTAGGTGGTGCCGGTTTGCACCGCGATCACCTTGCCAGCCAGGTCTTGCGCGGTCTTGATCGCGCCGTCTTTGGCGATGATCACGCCGCCCGAGCAGTAATGCGGCTCGGTGAAGGTGACGGCCTTGGCGCGCTCTTCGGTGATGCCGTGCGAGGCGATCACCATGTCCCAGCGGTCTTGCCGCAGGCCGGTGAGCAAGGCGTCGAACGACAGCGCCTTCCACTCGATCTTCAGGCCCATCCTGGCCACCATCGCCTCGGCCACTTCCACCTCGAAGCCAGTGAGCTTGGCGCCCTGGAAGTAATTGAACGGCGCAAACTGGCCCTCGGTGGCCACGATGATCTTGCCGTCTTTCTTGATCTCGTCGATGGTGCGGGCCGCGGCGGGGCCGGCCAGCACACACAGTGCCAATAAAGCGTTGGCCAGCAAGGTGGCGGATTTCAGCAAGGGCAGCAGCGTCATGGTGGGCAAGTCCTTTCGCGGGAAACTGGAGGTCGGCGGGATGGCAAACCTGCATCGCCAGCAAACCGTCGCCGGCAAACAATGCCTCGGATTCTAGAAGCCACGCCAGGCCCGCCTCGGGTGCGCAACCCTCAACTGTGGTCGAAAAAATACCTTTTCAGGCCGGCCAGAATCATCTCCACCGCCACGGCAGTGAGCACCAGGCCCATCAGCTTCTCGATCGCCGAGACCATCGCCGCGCCCAGCCAGCGCCGGATGCGGCCCGCCGCCAGCAGCACGCTGACCGAGACCAACATCGCCAGGCTCAGCGCGCCCACCCAGGTGCCGATGCGCTCGGGCTGGCGCGAAGCCAGCAGCAGCACGGTGGCCATCGCCGATGGCCCGGCCAGCAGCGGCACCGCCAGCGGAAAGATGAAAGGCTCGGCCTGGCCCTCGCTGGCATAAACCTCGGCACCGCCGGTAAAGATCATCCGGATCGCGATGATCAGCAGGATCACACCGCCCGCCACCTCCAGCGAGCGCTCGGACAAACGCATCAGGCCTAGAAAGCCCTGGCCACCCAGCATGAAGGCCAGCAGCACCGCAAACGCGATCGCCGCTTCGCGCAGCGCGACGCGGCGGCGGCGCTCGGGCGCCACGCCCTGCATCACCGAGACAAAGATCGGCAAGCTGCCCAGCGGGTCCAGCACCAGCAGCAGCAGCACCAGGGCCGAGAGAAAACTGTGGTCCATCCCGGGGATTGTGCCGGCCGACTGTGCCCTTACCCTTGCCACTTTTGTCAATCCAGCGGTCCGGGCGCGCCGTCGCGGTTCGCCCAAACTTGCGCACACCATGCCATTGCCGTCGTTGCCGTCGTTGCCGTCGCTGTACATCGCCCGACTGTTGGCAAGAACTTGCCTGCTGTAGCTGTGCGCCTGCCTCTTTGCGCCGGCCGGGGCCCAGGCCCCGGGGGTGGCCGGGGTTGTCAAGCGCAGCCAGGGCACGGTGACGTTGGAGCGCGCCAGCCAGCGCCTGATGGTGCTTCCTGGCCAGATTTTGCTGGTGGGCGACACCGTGCGCACCGGCCCGGCCAGTGCCGCCGGCCTGACGCTGGCCGATGACACCTTGTTGACCGTGGGGCCCGACAGCGAGTTGGTGATCACCGCATTCAGCTTCGATGCCACCACCGACGACGGCAATTTGCTGGCCTCGTTGTGGCGCGGCACCTTGCATGTGGTGACCGGCCTGATCGGCAAAAAATCGCCCGAAAGCGCCGGTGACCGGCCGGGTGATCCTGCTGCCCAACGCCGACGGCAGCGCCAGTGCGCTGGAGTTGAGCGCCGGTGGCCAGCGCCTGCGGCCGGAATCCCGTACGCCACCGCCGAGTTGCAGACCGGCGCGCTGCGCGCCGGGGTGACCGACGCCGCAGCGGTGCAAACCCGCTATGCCCCGTTGCTGGCCCAGCAGCCGGCGCGGCCGCGCAGCTTTGTGCTGCTGTTCGAGGCCAATACCAACCGGCTGGCGCCGGCCGCTGACGCGGTGCTGGCGGAGATGCGTGCAGCGCTGGCGGCCTTGCCGGCGGCCAAGGTGATCGTCACCGGCCACACCGACCGGGTAGGCACGGTGGAGTCCAACGACCGGTTGTCGCTGGCCCGGGCCGAGGTGGTGCGTGAGCTGCTGTTCAAGGGTTGATATCGACGAGCGTGCGCTGGCCGAGCATGGCCGCTGACCCTGGCGCGGCGCGCGGCTGGCCGATCTGCTGGAGCTGACCGCCGGCCGCGAGGGTGCACGCCTGGTAGGCCTGGATTTGCTGCTGGCCGAGCCTACGCGGGATACCGGCCGGCCCACCTTGGACCTGCTTTCGGCGCTGGCCGGCGCTGCGCTGCGCCAGGATGCCGCGCTGCAATCGGCGGTGAACCTGCTGCGCTCGCAGATTGACGATGAATCGCGCCTGGTCGATGTGTTGCGGCGCTACCCGGTGGTGCTGGGCTTTCATTTGTCCAACGAGGTGGGTGCGGTGCGCACCGGCAAGCTGCCGGCACCGCTGCTGCCGGCACCGCTGCTGCGCGAGCAAACCGCTGGCTTGCCACACTGGGCGGGCCATGGCGGCAACCTGGCGGCACTGCAGGGCGCTGCCCGGCTGGGCGCCGGCCATCTCAATGCCATCGTTGATCCCGACGGCCGGGTGCGCCGGCTGCCCGTGCTGATCGAGCATGAAGGCGGTGTGCATGGCAGCTTGGCGCTGGTGATGGCGCGGGCTTTGCTGGGTGCACAGGCGCTGGCGGGCGAGCCCGCAAACGCATCGCAGGCGTTTGAGCCCGAGAACGTCAAACTGGCGTTTGAACCCGCCAGCGGCCCCTGGCAGGCGCTGCGCCTGCGCAGCCCGGCCGGCGACCTGCGGCTGCCGCTGGACGCCCAGGCCACCACGCTGCTGCCCTTCAGCGCCCCGGGCACTGGCTTTGTGCGCTACCCCGCCGCCGATGTGCTGGCGCAACGCCTGCCGGCCAATGCGCTGCGCGGCAAGCTGGTGCTGGTGGGGTGAGTGCACCCGGGCTGTTGGACGCACTGCAGACCAATGCCAGCCTGACCGCGCTGTGCCGCTGGCAGCGCAGCCGATTGATGCAGGCCGAGCCGGCGGTGATCACACTGAGCCCACAAGCCTGGGCGGATTCACCCCCGGGGATGGTGCTGGGCGTGGATCAGGCGCAGCCGCTCGCGCGCCACATGGGTGTAGATCGTCGTCGTGGCGATGTCGGCATGGCCCAGCAGCAACTGCACCGCGCGCAGATCGGCGCCGTGGTTGATCAAATGGGTGGCAAAGGCGTGGCGCAAGGTGTGGGGTGACAGCGGCGCGTGGATGCCGGCGGCCAGCGCATGGCGCTTGACCAGCGACCAGAACATCTGCCGCGTCATTGCGCCACCGCGTGCGGTGACAAACAGCGCATCGCTGCGCTGGCCGCCCAGGATGGCCTCGCGGGCCTGGTCGAGGTAGCGCTGTATCCAGTCGCCCGCCTCGTCGCCGAAAGGCACCAGCCGCTCCTGGCTGCCCATGCCGACCACCCGCAGCACGCCCACGCCCAGGCCCACCCGCACCGAAGAGATGCCCACCAGCTCGCTCACCCGCAGGCCGCTGGCGTACATCAGCTCCAGCATCGCGCGGTCGCGCAGGCCCAGCGTCGTTGTGGTGTCAGGCGCGGCGAGCAAGGCCTCGACCTGCAACTCGCTCAAGGTCTTGGGAATGCGCGCATTCTGCTTGGCCGTCTGCAGCCGCAGGGTCGGGTCGGCCGTCAGCAGATGCTCGCGCAGCGCCCAGCGGAAGTAGCGCTTGAACACCGTCAGACGACGGTTGGCCGAGGTCGCCTTGCTGCCCTCGTGCCGGGCGCTGGCATAGGCC
>JANOBL010000603.1:0-11355 GCA_031411635.1 Betaproteobacteria bacterium | reverse complement strand
GGGCGCTGGGGTAGGTGCGGCGTGCGGCCCGGGCTGGGGGCCCGGGCAAGCGGCGCAACGCCCCCCAGTGCCCTTGGCCGCCCGGCCCGCAGGGTGAGGCTCCAAAATGGGCCAACTCGTCGTTGCAAATGCTCGCCGGGACTGCAGCCCATCTGTGCTTTGCGCCTGGATTTGGCCCGTTTTGGGGCCTCACGCGGGTGCCATTCATTTCGTCAATACCCTCTCAGAGCTGGACCATCTCAAAATCTTCCTTGCGGGCGCCGCACTCGGGGCAGGTCCAGTTCATCGAGACATCGGCCCAGGCGGTGCCCGGCGCGATGCCGTGCTCGGGGTCGCCAGTCGCTTCGTCGTAGATCCAGCCGCAGATCAGACACATCCAGGTTCGGGCATCGGTCACGTTATCGGGTAGATCACTACAATGAAGCGGTCATTGTAGCCACGCCATTTCAGCCAGCGACCGGCGCGGCGGCGGCGCATTTGACGAAAGTTTCCCCAGGTCGCTGACGGCTTCGTGAAGCGCTCCAGAATGCCAACGAACCAACCACGGATCCGTTCATGACCGCCAGTTCTACCTCCACCCCCGATGCAGCGATGGCCGATGCCGGCGATCCGGCGCTGCAGGATGCGGCTGCGCCGGCCTGCGTGATGAGCTTCAACGCCGCCGATCCCAGCGGCGCCGGGGGCCTGGCCGGTGACATCAGCACCTTGGCCGCGATGGGCGCGCATGCGCTGCCGGTGACCACCAGCATCCTGTTGCGCGACACCGCCGAAATCTTTGACCACCATGCGATCGATGCCGATGTGGTGGCCGAGCAGGCCCGCACCGTGCTGGAAGACATCACCGTGGCGGGCTGGAAGGTGGGCTTTCTGGGCAGCGCCGAGGCGGTCAGCGCGGTGGCCGAGATCCTGTCGGATTACCCCGATGTGCCGCTGGTGAGTTATCTGCCCAACCTGGGCTGGCTGGACGATGACCAGGCCCAGCCTTACCTGGAGGCATTTCGGGATCTGATCCTGCCGGCCACCGAGGTGCTGGTGGGCAACCACAAGACCTTGACCGATTTTTTGCTGCCCGACTGGGACAGCGAGCGCCCGGCCTCGGCGCGTGAGCTGGCGGTGGCGGCGGGCGAGCGTGGCACGCGCTATGTGCTGGTCACCGGCATCATGCTGGCAGCCAAGAGTGGCAAGGGCGGCAGCGGCGACCAGTTCATCGACAACGTGCTGGCCTCACCCCAGGGCGCGCTGACCGGCGAGAAGTTCGAGATGTTCGAGACCAGCTTTGTCGGCGCCGGCGACACCTTGAGCGCCGCCTTGGCCGCCTTGCTGGCGGCCGGCGCCGAGCTGCAGGCCGCCGTCGGCGAGGCGCTGGCTTTCATGGACCAGACGCTGGACTCGGGCTTTCGCCCCGGCATGGGCAATGTGGTGCCGGACCGGTTTTTCTGGGCCTCGCCGCCATCCGACGACGAGGTCGACGCCGGGGCTGAAGGTGAGCTGATGCCCGAACCAGAGCCCGAGCCCAAGGGCAAGGGCGCGCCACGCCGGGTTCATTGAGCCTGGCCCCGCGCACGCAAATGCAAACCGTTACGGCATGAGCAGCAACCAGCAATTGTTCGAGCGCGCCCAGCGCGTGATCCCCGGTGGCGTCAACTCGCCGGTGCGGGCCTTTCGCGCGGTGGGCGGCACACCGCGCTTCATCAGCCGGGCCCAAGGCCCGTACATGTGGGATGCCGAGGGCAGCCGCTACATCGATTACATCGGCTCCTGGGGCCCGATGATCCTGGGCCATGGCCACCCGGCGGTGCTGGCGGCAGTGCAAGAGGCCGCGCTGCAGGGCTTCAGTTTTGGCGCGCCCACCGAGCGCGAGATCCTGCTGGCCGAAGCCATCATCGCGCTGGTGCCGTCGGTCGAGCAGGTGCGGCTGGTCAGCAGTGGCACCGAGGCCGCGATGAGCGCGATCCGGCTGGCGCGTGGTGCCACCGGGCGCAGCAAGCTGATCAAGTTTGAGGGCTGTTACCACGGCCATGCCGATGCGCTGCTGGTCAAGGCCGGCTCCGGCCTGGCCACCTTTGGCCACCCCACCAGCGCCGGTGTGCCGCCCGAGGTGGTGCAGCACACGCTGGTGCTGGAATACAACCACCTGGCGCAACTTGAAGCCGCGTTTGCAGAGCACGGCAACGAATTGGCCTGCGTGATGATCGAGCCGATTGCCGGCAACATGAATTTTGTGCGGGCGCAGGTGCCGTTCATGCAGCGGCTGCGCGCGCTGTGCACGCAATACGGTGCGCTGCTGGTGTTGGACGAGGTGATGACCGGCTTTCGCGTCGCGCTGGGTGGTGCGCAAAGCGTTTATGCCCAGACCCTGCCCGGCTTCAAACCCGACATCAGCGTGTTTGGCAAGGTGATTGGCGGTGGCATGCCGTTGGCGGCGTTTGGCAGCACACGCAACATCATGGCCGAGCTGGCGCCGCTGGGCCCGGTGTACCAGGCCGGCACCTTGAGCGGCAACCCGGTGGCCACCGCCTGCGGCCTGGCCACCTTGCGCGAGATCGCCAAACCCGGGTTTTACGAGGCTTTGAGCGCGCGCACGCAAGCGCTGGTGGCGGGCTTGACCGGCGTGGCCAAGGATGCCGGCGTGCCATTTGTCGGCGACAGCGAAGGTGGCATGTTTGGCTTCTTCTTCAGCCCGAAGCTGCCGCAGCACTACAACGCCGTGCTGGCCACCGACAAAGCGCGCTTCAACCGCTTTTTCCACGCCATGCTGGACCGCGGCGTGTACCTGGCACCGGCGCTGTACGAGGCCGGTTTTGTCAGCGCGGCGCACAGCGCCGACGACATCGCCGCCACGCTGGAAGCCGCCCGCGGCGCATTTGCCACGCTGCTTGCGTGACCGGGCCATGATCAAAGCCACCCAGGTGATGGGCCAGCCCGCGATGTGGCTGCAAGCACCCGACGGCGCGCAGGCCACGGTGCTGCTGCACGGTGGCCAGCTTGTGTCGTGGATACCGGCGGGCGACCAAGAGCGGCTGTACCTGTCGCCGCTGGCCCAGGCGGGTGACGGCAAGGCGGTGCGCGGCGGCATCCCGGTGATCTTTCCGCAGTTTGAGCAGCGCGGCCCGCTGCCACGCCACGGCCTGGCCCGCAACCGCCCGTGGCAGTGGGTGGAAGGGGCGGTGCGCGGCGGTGCGGCGATCGGCGTATTGCGCTTGTGCGACGACGAGACCACGCGTGCGATCTGGCCGCACAGCTTCGAGGCCGAGCTGAGTTTCAGCCTGTCCGGCCTGCAACTCGATGTGGAACTGGCGATCACCAACACCGGTGAAACAACTTTTGACTTCAGCGCCGCGCTGCACACCTATTTGCTGATCGACGACCTCAAACACGCCCGGCTGGCCGGGCTGTACGGCGTGCGCTACCTGGACAGCCTGAGCGGCCAGACCCAGCCGCAGGAGCTGGACCCGCTGGGTTTTGTCGGCGAGATCGACCGCATCTATTTCGACGCTCATGCGATCCACAAGGCAGCGCTGAGTTTGTCCACCGCGATGGGCCGCATGGCGATCAGCAGCGAAGGCTTTGACGACGTGGTGGTGTGGAACCCCGGCCCGGCCAAGGCCGCGACGCTGGCCGACCTGCCCGACCACGACTGGCAACGCTTTTTGTGCGTGGAGGCCGCCACGATAGGCCGGCCAGTGACGCTGGCACCGGGCCAGGATTGGGTGGCCCGCCAGGGTTTCGAGGCCTGAACAACAGCGCTTGATGTACCGGGCCAAAAGCCCAGAATGTTGACCCCATGCACCTCCACATCCTCGGCATCTGCGGCACTTTCATGGGCGGCCTCGCGGCGATCGCGCGCGAGGCCGGCCACAAGGTCACCGGCTGTGACGCCAACGTCTACCCACCGATGAGCGACCAGTTGCGTGCGCTGGGCATAGCCCTGATCGAGGGCTTTGGCGCCGATCAACTGGCACTGAAGGCCGATGTCTACGTGATCGGCAATGTGGTGACGCGTGGCAATGCGCTGATGGAGGCCATCCTGGACGCCGGCGCGGCCTACACCAGCGGCCCGCAGTGGCTGGCCGAGAACCTGTTGCACCACAAGCATGTGCTGGCCGTGGCCGGCACCCATGGCAAGACCAGCACCACCGCGATGCTGGCCTGGGTGCTGGACCAAGCGGGCCTGCAGCCTGGGTTTCTGGTGGGCGGTGTGCCGCTGAACTTTGGCGTCTCGGCGCGGCTGGGTACCGGCAAGCACTTTGTCATCGAGGCCGACGAGTACGACACCGCGTTTTTCGACAAGCGCAGCAAGTTTGTGCACTACCGGCCACGCACCGCGATCCTGAACAACCTGGAATACGACCACGCCGACATCTTTCCAGACCTGGCGGCGATCGAAACCCAGTTTCACCAGCTCGTGCGCACGGTGCCGGCGTCCGGCCGGCTGGTGGTCAACAGCCGCGAGGCGGCGCTGGACCGGGTGCTGGCGCGTGGCTGCTGGAGCGAGCTGCAGCGCTTTGGCGCGCGCAAGGAAGAGCCCGGCGCGCTGCGCTCACGCGGCGAGCCGCATGCGTTTGACGTGCTGCGCGGCAGCCTCAAAGTGGCCCGGGTGGATTGGCCGCTGCTGGGTGAGCACAACCAGCTCAACGCGCTGGCCGCCATCGGCGCTGCCGAGCATGCCGGCGTGGCGCCCGAGGCTGCCGCAACAGCACTGGCCACGTTCCAGAACGTGCGGCGCCGGCTGGAGCTGCGGGGCGAGGCCGGCGGTGTGCAGGTGTATGACGACTTTGCCCACCACCCCACTGCCATGCGCACCACCGTCAACGGCCTGCGCCGCAAGGCCGGGCTGGCGCGCATCCTGGCGGTGTTTGAGCCGCGTACCAATACGATGAAACAAGGCGCGATGAAGGCCTTGCTGCCCTGGGCGTTGGAAGAAGCCGACTTGTCGTTTTGCCTGCAGGGCAACTACGGTTGGGATGCGGCCGAGGCGCTGGCGCCATTGGGCAAAACCGCGCAGGTGGCCGACAGCGTTGACAAGCTGGTGGCCGCCGTCGTCAAGGCCGCCCAACCCGGCGACCGGGTGCTGGTGATGAGCAACGGCGGTTTTGGCGGCATCCACGACAAATTGCTGGCGGCGTTGGCGCAGCCGGTGCGCTGATGCCGGGCGCCACCACGCATTTGCTTTACCTGCACGGCTTTCGCTCGTCGCCCGGCTCGTTCAAGGCCAGGCGTTTGGCGCAGTGGCTGCAAACCCACCGGCCGGCGGTGCGCTGGTGGTGCCCGCAGTTGCCGCCCTCACCCGCTGCGGCCTGGGCGCTGATCGAACAAGGCATCGCCGATTGGCCGCGTGCTGGCATGGCCGTGGTGGGCAGCTCGCTCGGCGGGTTTTATGCCACTGCGGTGGCCGAGGCCACTGGCTGCAAGGCGATGCTGCTGAACCCGGCGGTAAACCCGGCGCGGGATCTGGCCAAGTACATCGGTGAACAAACCCAGTTCCATGCGCCGGAGGAGCGCTTTTTCTTCCACTCCGGGTACATCGCCGAGTTGCAGGCGCTGACCGTGCCGGCCATCACCCGGCCCGAGCGCTACGCTGCGCTGATCGCCAAGGGCGACGAGGTGCTCGACTGGCGCGAGATGAGCGGCCAATACGATCACCCCGGCGCCACACTGCGCCTGCTGGAAGGCAGCGACCATGCGATCAGCGATTTTGAGGCCCACCTGGGCTTTGTGCTGCATTGGCTGGGCCTGGCATGAGGCCCTGAACGCCAAGGCCCGGCAGCCTGGCGCGATGTCGGCCACCTTGCGCGTTATCGATTGATTGAAAGCTCGGCACGGGCCGGCGCCGCCGGGTCCGCCGTGACCCAGTCGGGCCGCAGGCGTACATGCCGAATGTGCTGCCGGAAAACCGTGTACGCGAGGTGCAACATGCCATCAGGGCCTTGGCGCAACGACGGATACGAGTACTCGCGGTTCAGGCCGCGCGCCGAGTCGTTGCTCATGCACCAGCCGTCGCCAACCTCCAGGCTGCGCTGCCAGGGCCAGGTCAGGCCGTCGTCCTGCGACAGCGCAAGCGTCATCGGCGCCCGCGGCGCGCCCCAGAACGCGCGGCGCGCGGGTTGCTGCTGCTGCCGCTGCGCTGCCGCCGCCACAGCAGCAGCAGCGTCTGCGGCCGGTGCGGCGTCGTCGAGCTCGTCGTACAGCGACTCGCGCCGCTCGGTTGCATCCAGCGCGCTGCTGGCGTTGAAGATCATGGCCAGCCGCCCGTCGGCCAGCCGCAGCGCCTGGATCGACGAGTTGTTGTTCGGCAGCACGGTCGGCACCGGCGTGGCCCAGCTCAGGCCGCCGTCGTCGCTGGTCGTGCGGTAGACATGGTCGGCCCAGCGGCTGCGGAAGAACGCCAGCAGCCTGCCTGCAACGGCCGGGACGATGCTCATGTGCACACAGCCCAGGCTGCCGGGCACGTCGATGCGCTGCCACGAGCGGCCCTGATCGGTCGAGCGCAGCACGGCACTGTCGTCAAGACTGCCGTCCCAAACCTGGCCTGCGGCGCTGCGGCAGTTGAAGACCGGCAGCAGCCAGCCGCCGTCAGCATGCACATGGATCGGCTGGCGCACGAAGCTGCCGGGTGGTGCGTCGTTCAGCGTCTCGGTCGGCCCCCAGGTGTGGCCGTCGTCGCGCGAGATGCGCCGGCGCACGATCGCCGTGTCCTGGTGGCCGGAGACCTGCGCGGTGTGCAGCAGCCACAGCGCACCATCGGGCGCGGGGAACAGGATCGGGTTCTGCTCCGAGCGGTCCGGATCGTTAGAAAGCTGCAGCGCCGGTGACCAGGTGTTTGCACCCGGCGCCAGCCGCGCAAAGTAGACCGAGATGTCCGAGCGGCCCTCCATCGAGCCGCCGAACCAGACGCAGCCGAGCGCACCGTCGGCAAGCAACATCAGGTTTGCGGCATGGGCCTGAACACAGGGCCGCGGCAGGTCGGCAAGCTCGCGCGACGGATCGTCGGGGTGGGGGTGCAGGGCGTGGTCATTCATTTCGTCAACACCCGCTCAGTCGGCCTTGATGTTGGCCGTCTTGATCAAGTTGCCGATGCGCGCGTACTCGACCGGAACAAACTTGGCCAGCTCGACGGCGTCGCCGTTGGACAGCGTCACGCCAACCTCGCCGAGCCTGGCCGCCACCTCGGGCTGCTTGAGCGCCTTGGCGAGCGCGCCCGAGAGTTTGGTGACGACATCCTTGGGCGTCTTGGCCGGCGCAAACAGCGCGTACCAGGCCGAGAACTCGAACTGCGGGTAGCCCGACTCGGCAAAGGTTGGCACGTTTGGCAGGTCGGCCAGGCGCGTCTTCGTCGACACCGCGATCGGCCGCACCTTGCCACTGCGAATCAGCGGCATCGAGTTCGTCGCGGTGTCGAAGATCACCGGCACGCGGCCGCCGATCAGGTCCATGATGTGTGCGTTGCCACCCTTGTACGGCACATGCGTCATCTCGACCTTGGCGATCGAGACGAACAGTTCGCCGGCCAGGTGCAGCGGCGAGCCGTTGCCAGACGAGCCGTACATCACGCCGCGCGGGTCTTTCCTGGCCGCGTCGACCACCTCCTTCAGTGTCTTGTACGGCGACTCGTTCGCGGTGATCACGATGATCGGTGCGCTGCCGATCATGCCGATCGGCTCGAAGTCCTTCAGCGGGTCGTAGTCGGCCTTCAGCAGGTGCGGGCTGGCGGCATGGGTTGCAAGGCCACCGACGAGCACCGTGTAGCCATCGGCCGGCGCGCGTGCAACCGCCGTCGCACCGAGGATCGCGGCCGCGCCGGGCTTGTTGTCGACGAGGGTGGTCGTGCCAAGCGCCTCGCCCATCTTCTGGCCGATCAGGCGGCCAAGCATGTCGTTGGCGCCACCGGCCGGGTACGGCACGACAAAGGTCACGGGCTTGCTGGGGTAGGCCTGGGCCTGTGCGGCGCGCCAGGGCGCGAGCGTGCCGACCGCGGCGCACAAACCAAGGGCGAGCAGCGCGCGGCGCGGGGTCGGGTGGCAAAGGTTCATGGGGCGGTTCCTCGGTGGGTGGAGGGGTGGAGCGGGTGGCAGGTCTCAGGCGACGCGGTGGCCGGCCGGCAGCGGGCGGCCGGCAAGTACGTCGACAACGTTGCGGACGGTCATCGTCGCGACGCGCAGCGCCGCATTGCGCGTGACGCCCGCCACATGCGGCGTCAGGATCACGTTGTCGAGCGTGCACAGTGGGTTGTGCGCGGTAATCGGCTCGGTCTCGAAGGTGTCGAGCCCGGCGCCACCGAGCCGGCCGCTGCGCAGCGCCTCGACCAGGGCGGCTTCGTCGACCACCGCGCCGCGTGCGGTGTTCACGAGCAGTGCGCCAGGCTTCATCCGGGCCAGCTCGTGCGCCCCGATCAGGCCACGCGTGGCATCGGTCAGCGGGCAATGCAGGCTGACGATGTCGGCACGCGCCAGCAGGGCGTCCAGGTCGGTCTCGACCGCAAAGCCGTCGGCGTCGCCGCTGCGGCGCAGCACCACCACCTGTGCACCGAGCGCCGCGGCCAGCCGCGCCGTGCTGCGGCCAATGCTGCCGTAGCCGACGATGCCGACCACCGAGCCGCGGAAATCACGTCCCTGGTAGGCACTGCCTTCCCAGCCGCCCTGGCGCAGCTTGCGGTCCAGCCGCGGCAAATCGCGCACCAGCGCCAGCATCAGCGCAAGCGCATGCTCGGCCACTGCGTCGGCGTTTGCGCCCGCCGCAACCGCCACCACGACACCGCGGCGCGTGGCCTCGGCAAGGTCAACGCTGTCGACGCCGGCACCGTTCTTCGCGATGATCTTCAGCCCACGCGCCGCCGCCAGCACCGGCGCGGTGAACGGCTTCGAGCCGCGCAGCACAACCGCGTGCACCGCCGGGCCGGTGGCGAAGCGCGCTATCAGCGTCGCCTCGGTGATCGGCTCGGCCATGAACTCGATGCGCGCGCCAGCGTCATGCAGGATCTGCTGGGCTTCGGGCACAAGTTGCTGTGCCGTGACGAGAATCGTGGTGTCTTGCATCGGCGCTGCCTGTCTCCTGTGATCTTTGAATGCGGTCAATTGTGGACGCCAGCGTCATGACATTCAAATGAAGATGGCGACTGCCTTCATGACGAGAACGGCATGAACCCCGATCGCATGCTGCCGGGCCGTCTGCCTGTCGGGCCGTCCGACTGCCGGGCGCTCAGCCGGCCAGGCCCTGCGCCGCTTCGCGCAGGCAGCCCATCAGTTGCTCGCAGGCCGGCGTGCGCATCCGGTTGCGCAGCGTGATGATGCCCACCGGCGGCAGCTCGATCGGCACCGTCACGCGCAGCGTGCTGGCCAGCCCTTCGCGAGCAAGAAACCGCGCGACGCTGCGCGCGACGAACGCCAGCGCCGCGCGCTCGCGCAGAAAGGTCAGCGTGACGAGGAACGACGCCGACTCGATCACATCGACCGGCGGATCGAGCCGGTGTTTGTAAAACATCTGCTCGAGCTTGATGCGCGACGACGCCCAGGACGGCGGCACCACCCACGGCTGCAGCGCGAGCTGGTCCCAGCCGGGCTTGCGTGCACTCGCCAGCGCATGGTCGGGGCGGGCGACGATCGCCATCGGCTCGTCGTAGAGCGCCTCGGTCTCGAGGTCGGGGGACGCGTAGCCGGGTTCGAGCCGGCCGACAAACAGGTCGAGCTCGCCAACCCGCAACCGTGGCAACAGGCGCGTCAGGTCACCCTCCTCGACCGCAACATTGGTCAGCACCGATCGGGCCTTCAGGCGCTCCACCGCGCGCGCCAACAGCTCGGGTGTTGCGACGACCATCGCGCCGATGCGCACGCGGCCAGCGGCGCCGCGCGCGACGGCGGCGATCTCGTCGCGTGTGCGATCGTAGTCGGCAAGCACCGAGCGGGCGAAGCGCACCGCTGTCGCGCCGTAGGCCGTCGGCTCGGTGCCGCGCGTCGAGCGCACGAACAGGTCGAGGCCGAACATGCGCTCGATCTCGACCAGCGACTTCGACACCGCCGGCTGCGTCAGCGACAGAAACTCTGCGGCGCGGCCGAGGTGGCGAAACTGGTCGAGCGCGACGATAAGCTGCAGGTGACGCAGCTTCAGGTTGGATCGCAGCACGCGGTCGATGTCGGGCATGCCGGAATCTACATTGCTGAGCAGCTACCAGCAGATCATCGTGAACCCGGTCAGACGGGGCCGGCCAGCCTGGCCTCGATCGCAGGCTTGGCGCGACCTTCCACCAACCCGAGTGGCGCTCAAATGCCCGGCAACGAGCCCTGCGGCAGTGGGTCGAGCCCGTCGAAGATCTCGTCGGCCGGCAGGACGCAGGCGATGCTGGTCAGCTCAAGCTGTGGCATGCCGGTCAGGTCGTGCAGCGTGAACAAGCCGTCCGCGCCGCGCCGGAACAGAGTCAGTTCACGGGTGTCAGGGTCCACCAGCAAGTACTCCTGCAGGCTGGTCAGACGGCGATACCAGGTGAACTTCTGCCCACGGTCGTAGCCTTCGGTCGACGGTGACAACACCTCCACCACCACGGTGGGCGCGGTGAACAGGTACTCGGTGCGCAAATCGCCCGGATCGCAGGTGACAAAGACATCGGGGTAGAACAGTGCGTTGTCGGCCGCCTTGAGCTTCATCGATTCGGTGAAAGCGCGGCAAGGGCTGCCACGCAGTTGCTGGCGCAAGGTGGCAAAGATGTTGCCCGACACGATGCCATGCACGCGCCGCGCGCCCACCATCGCAAACACCTCGCCACGCACAAATTCATGGCGCTCGGTCTGGGTTTCTTCCCAGGCCAGAAAGTCGTCAAGGCTCAAAATGGCTTGTGCATGTCCCATGCAGGCCATCTTAAAGCCAGGCCGGCAGCGGCGACAATCGCCCACTTATGTCCTCTTATGCCCTGTTCGACGACGCCGGCAAATTCCACGCCGGCCGTGTGATGTCCGAAGCCGATGCCTCGCTGCAGATCGAGCTGGATTCGGGCAAGCGCGTGAAGGTGAAATCCACCAACGTGCTGCTGCGCTTTGCCAAACCCGACCCGGCCACGCTGATGGCGGCCGCCCAGGCCACCGCCACCGAGATCGACCTGGAAATGGCCTGGGAATTTGCACCCGACGGCGACTTCGGTTTTGCCGAGCTGGCGCGCGATTACTTCTCGGCCAACGCCGGGCCCGAACAGCAGGCGGCGGTGCTGTTCAAGCTGTTCGACGCGCCGCATTACTTTCGCCGCGCCGGCAAGGGCCAGTTCCGCAAGGCGGCCGAAGAGACGGTAAAAGCCGCGCTGCTGGCGATCGAGCGCAAAGCCCAGCAAGCCGCTCAGATCGAGGATTGGGCGGCGCAACTCGTGGCCGGCCAATG
>JANOBL010000602.1:0-3409 GCA_031411635.1 Betaproteobacteria bacterium | reverse complement strand
CGCGCGATTGGCAGTGTGTTGGTCGAGGTGCCGAACCGGCTGACGCTGGAAGGCCATACCGACGCAACGCCGTTCCCCGGGGGTGACCGCGGCTACAGCAACTGGGAGCTGTCGGCCGACCGGGCCAATGCCTCGCGGCGTGAGCTGGTCACCGGCGGCCTGACCGAAGAGCGGGTGCTGCGGGTGCTGGGCCTGGCCAGCAGCCAGCCGTTCAACCGAAACGATCCGGCCGAGCCGCAAAACCGGCGCATCAGCATCATCGTGATGAACCGCGATGCCGAAGACCGGTTCTACCGCCCGACGGCGGACCTGGAGACCGGTGCGCTGCCAACTGCGCCGCCGGGTGCTGCCAAGGCGCCAAAGGCCACCGCGCGGCACTGAACACAGCGCGCCGCAGCGGGCGGCGCCAGTGGCTTGAACAGCGAGGTGTTTTTCGGGCTTCTCGGGGGTTGAGGCGTGGCCGTGCTGCCTACGATCGTGACATGGTTCCTCTTTGTCCTGAGGCCTTGTTTGCGAGACCCGCAACCGGCTGCGACGCTGCTATGCAGCGCCGCTGTGCACCGGCACCCTGAAAGTCGACCATCATGTCCACGCTAGACGCTGCCAGCCTGTTGTCCGACCCCGCGCCGATCTGGCTGGACCACCCGGCGCTACCGCCCACGGCGCTGCTGGCGGGTGCCGGTTTGGCGCCGCTGGCACTGCCGCAAGCCGCCCCCGACGACGACCCGCTGGCCCAGGCATTGCCCTGGCTGGTGCGCCACCTGGGCGTGGCCGCTGCGCTGGAGGCAGTGATGGGGCCGGTGGACGATGGCGGGGGTACTGCGTCCGACCGGATCCTGCCGGCGCTGCGCCGCATCGGCTTTGATGCCCGCATCGCGCGCCGGCCGCTGGTCAGCCTGGCGGTTGGCGATTTGCCGGCCGTGCTGCTGTTGCGCAGTGGGGATGCCTGTGTGCTGACGGCCCGGCTGCGCGGTGCACAAGGCCAGGCCCTGTGCCACGTGGTGCTGCCCGGGCCGCAGCCCGATGAGTTCAGCACCGCCGAGGCCGAGATCGAGGCCGAGTACAGCGGTGTGGCCTTGTTGGTCAGCGCCCGCGGCGCGCACAGTCCCGCATTGCCGGACCCGGCGCCAGCCGCCGGCCCGGGCCAGACCCAGGCCCTGGCAGTGTTGGCGGCGGCCTTGCAAACCGCCACCCGGGCGATGAACGCCGCCGAGCGTGAGGCCCCGGTGTTGCCGGCCCTGCCGATACCAGCGGCCCCTGGTGTGGCGGCCGCCGCCATCCCCCAAACCCCACCGGCCACGCTGTCCCCCGAAGTGGACAGCGATGACGGCACCGTGCTGGACCTGAGCTTCTTGCGCCCGGCCGCGCCACGCCGGCCAACTGGGCAGGTCGTGCACCAAGCCTTGCTGGCGGGCCTGGGTGTCAGCAAGCGCTGGCTGCACCGCCTGGGCCTGGCGGCGCGGCGCGCCGTGTTGCTGGGCACCCAGCAAGCCTTGCCGCAGGCCACGCGCCTGGGGCAGGGCGTGGTGCTTGCGCTGCGGCGTGGCTTGGCCGGCCTGCGGGCCAGACTGGTCCCGTTGCGCCAGGCGCTGCGGCGCCATCGGCCGGCGCAGAACCGCCTGCCGGCCCAGCGCGCAGGCACATCAACCCATGCCATGCGTGCAGCAAGCCCGGGCGCCTGGTTGCGTGGCGCCGCAGCCGGCAGCCAGCGTCGCTGGCGCGCTAGCCTGGCTGCCGGTGCCCACACCCGGATCGGTGGCCTGTCCGGGCTGGCCGGTGGATGGTCGCTGTGTCTGTTGATCGGCGCGCCGCTGGCCTGGGCCCGCATGGTGTCGGCCAGCAGCGTGCAGGCGGTGCAGGTGGCGCCCGGGTTGCTGCGCCATGCGTTTGCTGCCGACCAGGACCACGCGATTGCTGCTTTGGCCAGCCGGCCCCGGCCAGCAGCGCTGGGCCAGGCCAAGCGCCAGGACAGCCAGGACGGCCCGGATGGACCGCTGCCCGCTTTGCCGTTGGTGATGGCGGCAGGCCAAGCCCGGCGCGGCGCATTGCCGTTGGCCCAGCAGCCCTTGGCCCTGCAGCCGCTGGCCCCGCTGCCCGCCTCAAGGCCCTTGCATCGCATGTCCGGCCCCGCCGGCCTGGTCAACCGCATGGGCGTGGCCACCCCCAGCCGCGGGCTGCCCCGGCGGGCGCGCCATATCGGGCGCTGACGTTGCAGAGCAGCGTGCTGCAGGGCAGGGCGCTGCCAGGTGTTGTGGGCGGCAACAGCAGCCCACCAGGCACGGTTCAAGTTTGCGGTGCGGCCTCCGATATTGCCCTGAGCCTGTCCTGCTCTCTCCCAAGCACCTGACAACACCCAAGGATCGACATGAGCCAAGCCTCCGACCTCAAGTTTCTGGTCGTCGATGATTTCTCCACGATGCGCCGGATCGTTCGCGGCCTGCTCAAGGAAATGGGCTGCGGCAATGTCGAAGAGGCCGAGGACGGTGCGGTGGCGCTGCAGATGCTCAAGGCCAACCGCTTCGACTTTGTGGTCAGCGATATCAACATGCCCAACATGAACGGCTTTGACCTGCTCAAGGCGGTCAAGGCCGACGAGAACCTGAAGCACCTGCCGGTGCTGATGGTCACCGCCGAGGCACGCAAGGAAGACATCCTGCTGGCCGCCCAAAGTGGCGCCGCCGGTTATGTGGTCAAGCCCTTCACCAAGGCGACGCTGGAAGACAAGGTGGCCAAGATCATGCAGAAACTGGCCGCCACGGCCTGACAGGCACCGGAGCGCGGCCATGAACATGCAAGACGTCACCCAACTGTTGCCAGCGCCAGCCACCGTGTCAGCCGCCAACCCAGCGCCCGACGTGTTTCAGCAGATCGGCACCCTCACCCGGCAACTGCACGATGCCATGCAAACCCTGGACCTGATGCCCAAGCTGCAACAAGCCGCCGATGGCATCCCCGATGCGCGCAGCCGGCTGAGCTACATCGCCAGCAAGACTGCCGCTGCGGCTGACAAGGTGCTGACCTCGGTGGACCAGGCCAAGGCCGAGCAGGCGGCGATTGCCGAGCAGACACGCTGGCTGGCCCAATCGCTGTCGGCCGATGCGGTGCGGGCGGTGGCCGGCGGCACGGTGCTGCAGTTTGTGCACGATATCGAGGCCCGCACCCAGCGCGTCAACGGCCATCTGACCGACATCATGCTGGCGCAGGACTTTCATGATCTCACCGGCCAGGTGGTGGCCCGGGTGGTGGCCTTGGCCAACGATCTGGAGACCAGCCTGGTCAAGCTGCTGGTGCAGGTGGTGCCCGAAGACCAGCGCCAGAAGGTGGACCTGACTGCGCTGCACGGCCCCGTGGTCAACCCCGAAGGCCGCAGCGATGTGGCGGCCAACCAGGGCGAGGTTGACGATTTGCT
>JANOBL010000601.1:0-1554 GCA_031411635.1 Betaproteobacteria bacterium | reverse complement strand
GGCCGAGATGGCCGTCAAGGTGGTGAGCGTCTCAAGACGCCGTTGGGCAATGAAGGGCATGGTCTGGATCCTCGGGGTGGTCTGCTTTGAGTCGGCCCACCAAGGGTTCGGCGCGCCGCACCGCGCCAAATCGGGCGCCGGTGCGCATTGGTACGCAGACGCGCCGATTTGGATGTGCGAAAGCGAACATTGGCCGCCCCGCAAATCGGGGGGTGGCCAATTTGGCGTCAACCGCGCAGCAGCTTGGCCTCGGCCAGCGCCAGCGGCTCGGGCAGGCCGGACAGCACCAGCGTGTCGCCTGCACCGAGCTGCAGGCTATCGGCGGCCGCCACCACCTGGCCCCCTGCCAGCCGCACCGACACCACCGCCACGCCCACCGCATGCAGTGCCTGGTCGGCCAGCGGCCGGCCCAAACAGGCTGCGGCAGCCGGCAAGGTAACGCTGGCCAGCCGCGCCTGCTGCAGCTCTTCCACCGTGTCGTCGTCGTTGCCGTGAAAGTAACCACGCAGCAGGCCGTAGCGTGCATCGCGCGCGTCGCGGGTGAGCCGGATCACCCGGCGCATCGGCACACCCACCAGCGCCAGCGCCTGCGCCGCCAGCATCAGCGAGCCTTCAATCGCCTCGGGCACCACCTCGGTGGCGCCGGCCGCGCGCAGGCGCTCGATGTCGCTGTCATCAATCGTGCGCACGATCACCGGCACCCGGGGCGCATGGTCGCGCACCAGGCTCAGGATCTTCAGCGCTGATGGCGTGTCGTGGTAGCTCACCACCACCGCGCTGGCGCGCGCCAGGCCGGCCGCCATCAGGCTTGGCAGGCGGGCGGCGTCGCCAAACACCACGCTCTGGCCGGCGGCGGCGGCCTGGCGCACGCGGTCCGGGTCCAGGTCCAGCGCCATGTAGGGGATGGCCTCCTGGCCCAGCATGCGCGCCAGGTTCTGCCCACTGCGGCCGTAACCGGCAATGATCACGTGGGCTTCGGTCTTGATCGATTTTTTCGCGATGGAAGTGAGCTGCACCGATTGCAGCAGCCACTCGCTGGATGACAGCTTCATCACGATGCGGTTGGCATACAGCACGATGAACGGTGAGGCCAGCATCGACAACACCATGCAGGCCAGCACCGGGCTGACCCAGCGCGCCGCCACCAGGCCTTGCTCGGCGCCCAAGGTGAGCAGCACAAAGCCGAACTCACCGGCCTGCGCCAGGTACAGCCCGGTGCGTATCGCCACCCCCGGCGTGGCGCGGAAGGCACGCGCCAGCGCCGCCACCAGCACCGCCTTGACCAGCACCGGCAGCACGCTGAGCAAGCCCACGATCCACCATTGCTCGATCACCGGCCGCCAGTCCAGCTTCATGCCGATGGTGATGAAAAACAGCCCCAACAGCACATCGTGGAAGGGCCGGATGTCGGTCTCCACCTGGTGTTTGAACTCGGTCTCGGCCACCAGCATGCCGGCCACAAACGCACCCAGCGCCAGCGACAACCCGGCATGCTCGGTCAGCCAGGCCAGGCCCAGGGTGATCAGCAGCAGGTTCAGCACAAACAGCTCTTCG
>JANOBL010000600.1:0-1877 GCA_031411635.1 Betaproteobacteria bacterium | reverse complement strand
CCGCCAGATCGCCTGCCGGTCGGCCGGTGGCCGCTGGCCGGTACCGATGGTGGACAAGGTGCGGAACAGCAGGTCGGCCATGTCGAGCTGCACCTGGCGGCCGGCCCCCGTGCCCACGGTCATGATGCGGGCGCCCCAGCGTGCGGCCTTCAGGGCTGACAGCATCGGCGGGCGGCAGACCAGGTCCAGCACCACGTCGAAACTGCTGTTGCTGGCGGCCTTCAAACCGGCCACATCGTCGGCGCTGCCCAGCGTCACCACCGTATCGGCCAGGCCGGCTGCCTGGAGCCTTTGCAGGGCCTCGGCTGACCGCGCGGCCCCCACCACATGCCCGGCACCCAGGCGGCGCGCCAACTGCAACGCGATCTGGCCCAGCACGCCGGTGGCGCCCAGCATCAGCAGGTTTTCACCCGGCTGGATGCGGGCGGCTTCCAGCGGCACCAGCGCGCCGGTGGCGGCAATGCCCATGCTGATGGCGGTTTGGTCGTCGATGTGATCGGGCACGGCCCACACTTCTTCGGCCGGCACCAGCGTGCGCTCGGCCCAGGCGCCAAACGGTTGTACCGATCGTTCGCCAAAGTAGACGCGCTGGCCGGCCGGGTTGCGGCCCACGCCCTCGCCGCGGATCACGCAGGGGAAACTCACGCCCAGCCGGTAGGCGCCCAGCACGTCCCAGCCGCCCAGGCCGGCGGTGGCCACATCGATCCGCACCGCGCCGTCGCGTGGCTCGGGTTCGGGGAATTCACCAACAACCGGCGCGGCGCCGCGCTCGGGGATCACAGCAGCTTTCATTCGGGCGTCTCCAGCAGTCCATCAATCAGTGGGTCGCGGCGCTGGCCAAAACGGCGTCGCGCGATGCGGCTTCGTAGGCCTTCAGGTCAAAGCCGGGTTCGGCCGCTTGCTGCGGCGTCAATGGCGTGGCGCGCTGCAACAGCTTGCGTGCGGCCATGCGGTCTGGCGTGCGGTTGCAGGTCTCCGCCGCCACCAGCCTGCCGGCGCGGAAGCACAGCACCGCCGGTTGCAGGCGCTCGGCCGAGCCCAGCAGCACCGTCTGGTCATGGCTGTCACACAGGCCGGCAATCTGCAGGCGCAGGTCGCCCTGGTCGGTCCAGAACCAGGGCAGGGCGGTATAGGTTGCAGGCTTGCCGGCCAGGGCCTTGGCCAGCTCCAACACCTGCACCGCCAGGCCCTTGGCGGCTGCCACAGCGGCAAATTCCAGGCCGATGAAGCCGGCACCGATCACCACCACTTGCCTGGCCCGCGCCAGCCGGGGCGACAAGGCATCGGCATCGGCCAGCGTGCACAGGCCGAACACGCCGTCCAGCTCTACGCCTGGCACCGTGGGTTGACTTGCGGCGGCGGCCAGACGTTTGCCGTCCGGCAGCGGCGCCGCGTTGGCTGGCACCGTCATCCAGCGCAAGGCCAGCGGCAGCACAAGCACCACCGGCAGGCTGGCGATATGCAGCAGTGTGAAGAACAGGTAGAGCCAGGCGATAGCGCGGCCCATCAAGGGCATCGCTGCAAAGCACGGCGACAGGTTGATGATCGATAGATGAGTCACCCGCTTCATGCTGTAGCGCTGATTCAGCCAGCCTACGAGTTGCGAGCCGACCACCGCGCCGGCGAAGAGGAAGCTAACCGCCGCCTGCAAATCCCCCCGCACCCAGCCAAATGCCGTCTGCAGCGGGATCACCAGCGTGCCAAAGGCATACAGCATCGACGCATTGGCATTGATCGCCAGCCCCAGCATCGCCAGCACCACGATGTGCCAGCCGAGCGTGCAGCGAATGCGCCATGGGGTTAGAGAGCGTATCAACCGCTGCTTAGCTGCTGAGCGCACCGCAAAAATCGAGCTTTGACGCGAACAAACGGCCGGT
>JANOBL010000599.1:0-4166 GCA_031411635.1 Betaproteobacteria bacterium | reverse complement strand
ACGTGGCCGACCAGCTGAGACCGCAGACCGCGCCGCGCGCGACGCTCGAACGGCTGCTCGGGCGCGAGCTGCGCTGATCGCAGTGCACCGGGGCAGCGGCGCCGCTAAAATCGCGCCTTCCCTCTCGCGCTCCGCCCCCATGCCGCTGTTCTGGAAAGCCTACACCTCCGACGTCACCCAGTTCATCAGCGAGCTGAAGGCCAAAAAACCGACGCTGGAAGCCGAGCAGCGTGCCGGCCGGGCATTGCTGTGGGACAAGCAGCTTGACCGCGCCGCAGAGCAGGCCTATGACGACGCCAAGGTGGCGCAATCACCCTACGTTTATTTCCCGCGCCCCAAGGCGGGCTGAACGCGCCGGGCACCCCGCTTGACCACCAAGCTGCCGGCGCTGCCCCGGGAGGATGACCTGGGCGCTGCAACCGTGCTGGATGCCGACGCGCTGCCGGTGGACCGGGTGGCGTTGGCCCGGCTGTACGGCGAGCCGCTGTTCCGCATGCCGCACGACCTGTACATCCCACCGGATGCGCTGGAAGTGTTTCTGGAGGCTTTCGAAGGCCCGCTGGACCTGCTGCTGTACCTGATACGGCGCCAGAACTTCAACATCCTGGACATCCCGCTGGCCGATGTGACGCGCCAGTACCTGGCCTATGTGGACCAGATCCGCAAACACAACCTGGAGCTGGCCAGCGAGTATTTGCTGATGGCCGCGATGCTGATCGAGATCAAATCGCGCATGCTGCTGCCGCCGAAAAAAACCGCCGACGGCGACGACGGGCTGGACCCGCGCGCCGAGCTGGTGCGCCGGCTGCTGGAATACGAGCAGATCAAGGGCGCGGCCGCCAAGCTGGACCGGCAGCCGGTGATCGGCCGGGATTTTTTGCGCGCCCAGATCCACATCGAGCAAGCGCTGCAGCCGCGCCAGCCCGATGTGGCGGTGGCCGACTTGCAGCAGGCCTGGGCCGACATCATCAAGCGCGCCAAGCTGAACCAGCACCACCGCATCAGCCGCGAGCAGCTCTCGGTGCGTGAGCACATGAGCATCGTGCTGCGCAAATTGGCCGGCCGGCGCTTTGCCGAGTTCCACGAGCTGTTTGACACCACTCGCGGCATGCCGGTACTGGTGGTGACCTTCATCGCGATGCTGGAGCTGTCGCGTGAGCACTTGCTGGAGATCACCCAGGCCGAGGCGTTTGCGCCGATTTATGTGCGCTTGGCCTACCAAGGCATTTAGGCCGGCACCGCCACCAGCCAGCGGTCCACCAGCGCCAGCAATTGCGCCATGTCCACCGGTTTGCTCAGGTAGCCATCAAACCCGGCCTGCTCGGCCAGCGCCAGATCAGCCGGCAAGGCATTGGCACTGACCGCGATCACCGGCACGCCTTGCATGGCCGGCCGTTGGCGCAACCGGCGCAGCACCTCGAAGCCATCGATGCCGGGAAGCTGGATGTCCAGCAGCACCAGGTTGGGCGGCAACTCGGCGGCCATCGCCAGGCCTTGTTCGGGCAGCTCGGCCAGGCGCAGCGCGATCGCCGGGCGGTGCGCCAGCATGCCCTCCATCAACACCAGGTTGACCGGGTTGTCCTCGATGTACAGCACCGAGTGGCGCAAATGCCCGGGGGTGGTGTCCAGCGCCCGGTCGGGCAACGGTGCGGGGTCGGCCACCACCTCCACCGCTTGCAAGGCCTGCTGCAGCCGGGCGGCATCGCTGCGCGCAAAGTCCAGCACATCGTCGATCACCGCACCAAGCTGGCGGCCGCCGCGCAGCAGCGCCTGCATGCGCTGGCGCTGGCCGGTGCTGAGCGGGTCTTCGGCATCGGCGGCCAGCAACTGGCCAAAGCCCAGGATCGCGTTCATCGGCGTGCGCAGCTCGTGCGACATGCGGGACAAAAACGCCGATTTGGACTGGTTGGCCTGCTCGGCCTCGTCGCGCGCGGCGATCAGCGCGGCCTCGGCGGCGCGGCGCTCGGTGACATCGGCGTAGGTGCACACCAGGCTGCCATCGGCGGCAAAGTGCGACACCACCTCCAGCACCAAACCGTCGGCATGCACACGCTGGTAGCGCTGGCCCAGCGATTGCGCATCGCCGCGCAGAAGGCGCTGCAAGCTGCGCCGGCCGGTCTCGTCCATCCACTCTAGCTGCGGCCCAAAATGGCCTTGCTCAACCTGGAAGCGCCGCAACTCGTCCAGCAGCGGCCGGGTTTGCATCAAGGCCTCGGGCAGCGCCAGCAACTCGACAAAACGCCGGTTCCAGGTGATGCAGCGGCCCTGCGCATCGACGTTGAGCACACCCTGGTCCAGGCTTTCCAGCGTCACTTCCAGCACCCGCGACTTTTGCGCCAGCAACTCGCTGGCCTGGCGCGCCTGCTGCTCGGCACGCTTTTGGGCACCGATGTCGGAAAACAGCCCCAGCGCACCGGTCTTGTGGCCCGCCGCATCAAACAAAGGCGTGGCGTTGTTGAAGCAGTGCACCGGCTCGCCGTCGGCACGCCGCAGTGTGATCTCGTAGCCCTCGGCCTGGCCCTGGTCACGCTGGAGCACCCGGCTGCGGAAAATCTGCGCATTGGTCTCGTCAACAAAATCGTAGATGCTGCGGCCCAGCACCTGCTCGCGCGCCAACCCCAGCATGCGGCACATCGCCGGGTTGGCATCGGTGGTCAGCAACTGGTTGTCGATGTGCCAAAAGCCCTGTGCGGTGTGCTGCTGCACCAGCGCCAGCTTGCGCTGCTGGTCCAAAGCGCTGCGGGCGCTGTCGGCCTCGGCGCGCAGCGTGGCCGCCAGCGCCCGCCGGCCCTGGTCGGCGCGGCGTGCCGCGATCACCTGCACCGCCAGCAACAGCAGCGCCATCATCGCGCCCACCCGGGTGGACACCGGCAGCGGGCCGTCCAGCCCCAGCAGCCGCAATGCAAACGGCAGCAGCAGCGGCAGCACAAACAGCAGCGCGGCCGGCAGGTCAAACAGCGTCAGCGTCATCGCGCCCACCGCCAGGCCGGTGAACATCATCAGCAACACCATCTGGTGCTGCCCATCGGCGATGGACGGCAGCAGCCAGGCCGCAGCGCCCCAGACCGCACCGTGCAGCAACATGCCGCCCCGGAACAGACCCAGCCAGCGGGCCGCTGCGGGCGGCGGATCACCGGCACGGCGGCAAGCCACAGCCACCGCCAGGCGCAGCACGATCGCCAGCACCAGCGCCGCCAACCAGCCACCCAGCAGTGTGGGTGTTATCAAGCCACCCAGCGCCCAGCACAGCAGCGCGGCCACCACGCTGCTGGCCAGCGCCGCCGCCCGGGCCACGGCGGCATGGGCCCGCAAGCGGGACCGGCCCAGCGCCGCCTCGACCGAAGGCTGGGCGGCCGGGCCCAGCGGGCTGCGCATCGAATCCATGGCGCATTCTGCCGCCGCTGCCAGCATGCCGGTTGCGGCGCAGGCGCTGTGGCACAGTGCCGCCTTCGCCCAAGGATCGCCCCCGATGTCGTCTGCCCACACCCAAGCCGGTATCACCCGGTCAACCCCTGCCACCGGAGCACCCCGCTGATGGCGATCAAGGCCACGATCTACAAGGCCCATTTGCAGATCGCCGACATGGACCGCAACGTCTACGGCGAGCATGCGCTGACCTTGCCACTGCAACCGTCCGAGACCGAAGAGCGGCTGATGGCCCGCCTGCTTGCGTTTGCGCTGAACGTGCCGGCCGACGGCCTGCAAGGCACGCTGCAGCTTGCGCGCGGCATGGCCGATGCCGATGAGCCCGACCTGTGGCACAAGGATTTGTCGGACCAGTTGCTGCACTGGATCGAGGTGGGCCAACCCGATGAGCGCCGGCTGGCCAAGGCCTGCGGCCGCTCGCGCCGGGTCACGCTGTACTGCTATGCCTATGCGGCGCCGATCTGGTATGCCGGCATCGCCAACAAGATCACCCGGCTGCGCAACCTGGACATCTGGCAGCTACCGGCCGAGCAATCGCAGGCGCTGGCCGCGATGTGCAGCCGCTCGATGCAGTTGCAGATCAGCATCCAGGACGGGCATGTGTATGTCAGCGATGGCAGCCGGTCGGTGGAGGTGTTGCCACAGCCGCTGTGGCGTGGTGGGCAATGACAGTGTGTTGGCCCTGCCATGACAAAGCCCTTGCCAATCTGGTCCCGGTTTTTACACCGTTTTCTGATCGC
>JANOBL010000598.1:0-1599 GCA_031411635.1 Betaproteobacteria bacterium | reverse complement strand
GAGACATTGGCGACAAAGTCGCGCCGCATCGCATCGTTGCGCAGCCGCTCGGTCACGTCCTGCGAGATCACCAGCTTCTGGCCGTCGCCATAACCCCGCACCACCACCTGCAGGCTGCCCTGGCCGCCCGGCGCCACCATCGTGATCGGCTCGCGCCAGGCGCCGTCCTGCAAATAAACGACAAAGGCCGGGATGCGCACCAGGTTGGTGATGGGTTGGCCCACATCACGCTCGGCATCCAGCCCCAGGTGATTGGCCGCCACCGCCGTGCACCAGGCGATCTGGTCGTTGGGGTCCAGCAGCAGCACGCCGTTGGGCGAGGCTTCGATCGCCGACAAAAACTCGCCGAGGCGGCGCTGCTCCTCGGCCAAGGCACTTTCGCGCAAGCGCAGCACACGCTCGATGCGGTAGCCCAGCTCGCCCCAGAAACCGGCGTCACGTGGTGCATCGCGCTCTTGCGAGCCACGCAGCCACTGCATCAGCCGGGCCGCGCGCAGCACATCCAGCATCACCGCCAGGCCCAGCGCCAGCGCGGCACCAACGATCGCGCCAATCTCCGGCAGCCGCAGCAGGCTGCCGGCCAAATGGCCCAGGCCCCCGCCCAGCGCCAAGGCCATCAGCGCAGCCAACAAACGCGGCAGCAGCCAGACCATGCGTGCCAAGTCCCGAAAACTGCTTTCAGGCCAGCGTGGCGCTGGCGTGCTGGGTCAGCCGGTAGCCAGCACCGCGCACGGTCTCGACCATGCCGGCACATGCGGCCGGCGCCAGTGCCTCGCGCAAGCGCTTGATGTGCACATCCACCGTGCGCTCTTCGATGAACACATGGTCGCCCCACACCCGGTCCAGCAACTGGGCCCGGCTGTGCACCCGCTCGGGGTGGGTCATCAAGAAGTGCAGCAAGCGGAACTCGGTCGGGCCCATCTTCAAGTCGATCTCGCCGCGGCTGATGCGCCGGGTGGACGGGTCGATGCGCAGCCCCGCCACGTCCACCACATCCTCCAGCGCTTCGGGCGCCTTGCGCCGCAGCACCGCGCGGATGCGCGCCATCAGCTCGTTGGTGGAAAACGGCTTGCTCAGGTAATCGTCGGCGCCGGCATCCAGCCCTGCCACCTTGTCGGCTTCTTCGCTGCGTGCGGTCAGCATGATGATCGGCAGCTCGCGGGTGCGCGCATCGGCGCGCCACTGGCGTGCCAAAGCCAGGCCGGACTGGCCGGGCAGCATCCAGTCCAGCACCACCAGGTCGGGCAACATCGCATCGATCACCTGGCGCGCCTGCTCTGCAGTGGCCGCAACCGTCACCGCATGCCCCGCATGGCGCAAGTTGATGGCAATCAACTCGGCGATCGCCGGCTCGTCCTCCACCACCACAATGTCGCTCATTGGAGCCCCTCATCCGTTGGGTACACCGGCCGATCCCCCAAGGGGATGCGGGCCGGCTTGGCGGGCTGAGGCCGGACGTGGGCAGTCCGCCGGGACTGCCCCCGGCCCGCCACAGCCCCCCCAGCCGGCCCCCAACCCCAAGGGGGCTAGGCCCGTGTACCCAACGGAAGAGGGGCTCCAAAGAGCGACAATTTGGGGGGGGAGGACGAGCCGGCGCTC
>JANOBL010000597.1:0-2426 GCA_031411635.1 Betaproteobacteria bacterium | reverse complement strand
ACCTCGAAGCCCGAGCGCTCGCCCAGGCCCAGGTCCAGCAGCATCACCTGGGCATGCTGCTGTTGTGCCTCGACAACGGCCTGGGTCGGGTCGCTGCATTCGCCCACCACCTGGTGGCCCGCAGTCTCCAGCAGTGCATGCAGGCCGTCGCGCAACAACAGCTGGTCATCCACCAGGTAGATGCGGGTCATGCGGGGGACGCTCTGGAAAGAAGAGGCTGGAAAGACTGCGAACGGGCTGAATGCATGGTGGTTTTGTGTCCCTGACATTGCACGATACCAAATGCCCCGCGCTGCCGTGATCCGAATTGACGCACCGATCGGGAAAACGCGGGCTAGGAAGTGGCGGGCGAAACAGGTGTCATCGCAGACTTGCCGGGCCGTGCGCTGCCCTTTCGATTTCGTCCTCACTTTTTGGGTCGTTCATGCTTTCGTCCAATCCCCGCCTCTCCGCCTGCGCCATGGCAAGTGCCCTGGCCTGCCTGTGCGCGCCTGCCCTGGCCCAATCGGGCACCGACACGGTGGTGATCACGGGCTCGCCCGTGGCCCAGCGGGTGCTGGACCTGCCGTTTGCGATCACCGCGATCCAGGCCGACGCGCTGCGCGACGCCGGGCCGATGGTCAACCTGTCCGAGGCCCTGGTGCAGGTGCCCGGCCTGGTGGTCAACAGCCGCAACAACTATTCGCAGGACCTGCAGATGAGTTCGCGCGGCTTTGGCGCCCGCGCGGCGTTTGGCGTGCGCGGCCTGCGGCTCTACACCGACGGCATCCCGGCCACCATGCCCGACGGCCAAGGCCAGGTGGCGCATTTCGACCTGGCCGGGGCCCAGCGCATCGAGGTGCTGCGCGGGCCGTTCTCGGTGCTCTACGGCAACAGCTCGGGCGGCGTGGTGGCGGTGTTCACCCAGCCGGTCAAGGTGGCGCAGTCCGAGGTGGCGGTGGATGTCGGTGATTTCGGCCTGCGCCAGCTGCGCCTGGGTCTGGCGACACCGCTGGGCGGCGGGCTGGATATGCGGGCGAACCTCAGCCAGTTCGAGATCGACGGCTTTCGCCCGCACAGTGCCGCCGAGCGCCGCCTGGCCAATCTGCGCCTGGGCTGGCGCGGCGAGCGCGACACGGTCACGCTGCTGGTCAACGACCACCAGCAGCCGGCCCAGGACCCGCTCGGCCTGACCCAGGCCCAGTTCGATGCCGATCCGCGCCAGACCTCGGCGCTGGCCGACCAGTACAACACCCGCAAGACCTCGCGCCAGACCCAGGCCGGCCTGCATTGGCGCCACCAGTTCGCAGCCGATTCGATGCTGCGCGACCTGGCGGTGACGGCCTACCAGGGTTCGCGCGGGGTCTCGGCCTGGCAGTCCATCTTGCCAACTGCGCAAGTGACGCCTACCCACGGCGGGGGCATGGTCGACTTTGATCGAATTTACCGAGGGGTGGATGTAAAACTTGGCTGGCAGGTCGGGTCAGTGGACGGAGTAGTGGGCTTGACGAGCGAGTCTCAGGTCGACGATCGCCGGGGCTACCAGAGCTTTACCGGCCCCGCCAAGAACGCGCCGATCACCGTGGTGACCGTGCCGCCCACAATTTTGGGCGTCCAGGGTGTCCAGCGCCGTCTGGAGGAGAACCACGCAGATTCACGCGAGGCGTACATGCAGGCGCAGTGGCTGATCAGTCAGACGCTGGCGCTGACAGGCGGCGTCCGAAGTGGCGAGGTCAGGCTGCGCACCGATGATCGCTATGTAGTGTTACCAGACAACAAGGATGACTCTGGCGCGCTGAGCTTCAGGTTTACTAACCCAGTACTCGGCCTTCGCTGGACGGTGGCGCCAGGCTGGGCCCTGCATGCCAGCGCGGCGCGCGGCTTCGAGTCGCCCACGCTGGGCGAGCTGGCTTACCGCGCCGGCGGCGAGGGCGGCTTCAATACCAGCCTGGTCGGCCAGACCAGCCGGCAGTTCGAGATCGGCAGCAAATGGCAGCGCGATGGGCTGGCTATGGAAGCGGTGCTTTTCGAAGCCAAAACCGTTGACGAGATTGGCGTGCTTTCAAGCCTCGGCGGACGCTCAGTGTTCCAAAACGTAGGCCGTACTTCGCGACGAGGACTGGAGTTTGCAATGCGCTGGCTTGCGCCAGTGCCAGGCCTGCGTGTTCAGGCTACTGCGACATGGTTAGACGCCAAGTACCTGGATAGTTTCGAAACCTGTGCATCTGCTGGTTGCCCTTCTGTTGGTGTCCCAAAGGTGTTGGTCAATTCCGGCAACCGCATCTCCGGCACCAACCGGGCCAGCGGCTGGGCCGAGGCCGCCTGGCGCGGCGCCGCGCTGCCGGGCGAATGGGCACTGGAATGGCGCGGCGTGGCCGCCACCATGGCCAACGATGTCAACACCGCCCAAGCCGCCGGCTATGGCCTGATGCACTTGCGCTGGTCGG
>JANOBL010000596.1:0-2855 GCA_031411635.1 Betaproteobacteria bacterium | reverse complement strand
GCGGATCGAAGCCATCGCTCTCGCCCTTGCGCGGCAAGCCACGCGCTTGCGACACCACACGGGTGGGTGGGTGGCCCGGCCGCGCCACGGCGTAGTCGTGCCGGCAATGCAGGTGGCCATGCAGCCACAGGTCGGCCAGCGGGAGCAGGTCATCATCGGCATTGCAAAAACTGGCGGTGCCGGGCTGTGGGCCAAAGCGCGGATCGGCGCTGCGCAGGCTGGGTGCAAAGTGGGTGATGGCCACCGTGGCCTGCCAACCCCCGGGTGCCGCCGGGCCCGGATTGGGGCGGCGCAACTCGGTTGCCAGCCAGTGGCGGCAGGCCAGCGACTCATCGCGCATCACTTCGGGCGTGATGGTCTCACCAGCACGCTGCGCGGCCATCAGATTGAGAAAATAGCCTGCCGCGCGCAGCGCCCGCGCCCGGCCAGCCGGGCCGAACAGCTCAAAGTCCGACCAGCGCACGGTGCCGACAAAACGCACCCGCAGGCCGGTGGTGCTGGTCAACAAAACACTTTCACGCTCGATCAGCCGGATGCCAAAGCGCATGCAGCGCTCGCGCAAGGCCGGCCAGGCGTGTTGCAGATCGCGGCCGTCAAACTCGTGGTTGCCGGCCACCATCAGCACCGGCACCGGCCAGCCGGCAAAACGCTGCAGCGCGGTCCAGTTGGCGTCGATGTCGCCGGCCAGCACCAGCACCTCAGCGCCCGGCGTGGGCTGGGGGTCGAAGGTCTCGGTTTCCAGGTGGAGGTCGGAAAGTAGCTGCAGCCGCATGAGAAACAGTGTGGGCCAGCGGCTTGGGCTTGGCTCCTTCCCCCTGCCAGGGGGAAGGTTGGGATGGGGGTTTTGCGTTGCCAGTGGGCCGGCATTCGACCCCCACCCCAACCCTCCCCCTGCCAGGGGGAGGGAGCAAGACGGCGGTCCCGTCAGGCGGCGAGCTTCTGCTCGATCTGGCCCTTGATCGCCAGAAGCTGCGCTGGCAGCCGCGCCGCAAGCTGCTGGAACAGCGCGCCATGCAAACCCAGCTCGGTGACCCAGGCCGCACGGTCGATCGAGATCACGCTGTCGTATTGCGCGCGGCTGAAATCCAGCCCGTCCCAGCGGAGGTCGTCATAACGTGGGCTGACGCCAAACAGGTTGTGCTCGCCGCCGGCCGTGCCGTCCACCCGCTCCAGCATCCACTTCAGCACCCGCATGTTGTCGCCGTAACCCGGCCAGACAAACTTGCCATCCGCCCCCTTGCGGAACCAGTTGACGCAGTAGATGCGCGGCAGGGTGGCGCCGCTGGCGGCCAGCTTGGCGCCCAGGCCCAGCCAGTGCGCAAAATAGTCGCCCATGTGGTAGCCCATGAAGGGCAGCATCGCAAACGGATCACGCCGCACCACACCTTGCTGGCCGGCGGCGGCGGCGGTGGTTTCCGAGCCCATCGTGGCGGCCATGTACACGCCTTCAGCCCAGTTGCGCGCCTCGGTGACCAGCGGCACCGTGGTGGAGCGTCGGCCGCCAAAGATGAAGGCGTCGATGGCCACGCCTTGCGCGTTGTCCCAGTCAGCATCCAGCACCGGGTTGTTGGTGGCGGCCACCGTGAAGCGGGCGTTGGGATGGGCGGCGGGCTTGGGCTTGCCGTCGGCACCGGCGCCAGCCTGGGCGATGGCGGGTGTCCAGTCCTTGCCCTGCCAGTCGGTCAAGTGCGCCGGCAGCGGGCCGTCAATGCCCTCCCACCAGACATCGCCGTCGTCGGTGAGCGCCACGTTGGTGAAGATCACGTCGCGTTTCAGCGAATCCATGCAGTTGGGGTTGGTCTTGTAGTTGGTGCCCGGTGCCACGCCAAAATAGCCCGACTCGGGGTTGATGGCCTGCAGCCGGCCTTGGGCATCGGGATTGATCCACGCGATGTCGTCGCCGATGGTGCTGACCTGCCAGCCCTCGAAGCTTTTGGGCGGCACCAGCATCGCAAAATTGGTCTTGCCGCAGGCGCTGGGGAAAGCCGCCGCCACATGGTATTTTTTGCCTGCAGGCGAGGTGACGCCCAGGATCAGCATGTGCTCGGCCAACCAGCCCTCAGCCCGGCCCATGCCGCTGGCGATACGCAGCGCAAAGCACTTTTTGCCCAGCAGCGCGTTGCCGCCATAGCCCGAGCCGTAGCTCCAGATCTCGTGCGTCTCGGGGTAGTGCACGATGTACTTGGTCTTGTTGCACGGCCAGGCGGCACTGGTTTGCCCAGGCTGCAGCGGCGCGCCCACGCTGTGCATGCAGGGCACAAACGCGCCGTCGTCGCCCAGCACGTCAAACACCGCACGGCCCATGCGGGTCATGATGCGCATGTTGACCACCACGTAGGCGCTGTCGCTCAGTTCCACGCCGATGTGGGCGATCGGCGAGCCCAGCGGGCCCATCGAAAACGGCACCACGTACAGCGTGCGGCCGCGCATGCTGCCCTTGAACAGCGCCGGTGTGCCATCGGCCTGGCCGGTTTGCAACAGCGCGCGCATCTGGGCCGGCGCCATCCAGTTGTTGGTGGGGCCGGCGTCGTCTTGCAGCTCGCTGCAGATGAAGGTGCGGTCTTCCACCCGGGCCACGTCGGACGCATCGCTGCAGGCCAGGTAGCTGTTGGGCCGCAGTTCGGGGTTGAGCTTCTGAAAGGTGCCCGATGCCACCAGCGCGGCGCACAGGCGGTCGTACTCGGCCTGCGAGCCGTCGCACCAGTAGACCTCGGCGGCCTCGGTCAGCGCGGCCATCTCGGCCACCCAGGCGATCAGGCGCGGGTGCTTGACATAGGCGGGGACATTGAGGCGCAGGCCTTCCATCACGGGCTGGTTCATCGGGGCTCCAATCAGGGAAAAGTAGACAACGGGAT